>SYAK01000087.1 GCA_005788935.1 Pseudomonadota bacterium | reverse complement strand
CTCGGCGATGATCCCTTCGAGCAGCACGCGGTGGAGATGGCCGTTCGAGGCGGCGAGGTCGGGCCCGAGCGGGCCGGCGCCGTCATCAGCGGGGCGCGTGGTCTCGTCGCGTCCCGCATGGTCGGTGACGCGCCCGCCGGCCTCGCGCACGAGGACGACGCCTGCCGCGTAATCCCATGGTTTCAAGGATGATTCCCAGTAGAGACCGAGCACCCCGTCGGCGACGAGGGCGAGGGCGAGCGAGGCGCTGCCGAGCCGCCGCACGCACAGACACCGGAGGGCCGCACGCTCCATCTGGCCGAGCAGGCGGCCGAGTCCGCGTGAGCGGTCGTACGGGAAGCCGGTCGCGGCGAGGACGTCGGCCGTGTCCGTGGCGGGCGACACGGCGAGCCGCACGGGGGCCGGCCCGCCCAGGTCGTGACTGACGCGCCACGCGCCGCCGCCGCTCGCCGCGAGCCAGGTTGTTCCGAGCGCTGGGGCCGAGACGACGCCAACCGCTGGCACCCCGTCCAGAAGCCCGCCAAGGCTCACCGCGAAGTGCGGCAACCCCGTGACGTAGTTGGTCGTCCCGTCGACCGGGTCGAGATACCAGCGCCAGCGCGCGTCGCGGGGGCCGTGGGATGCGCCTTCCTCACCGACGAGCCGGTCGTCCGGGAGGGCGGTCGCGAGGCGGTCGAGCAGCAGCCGCTCGCTCGCGCGATCCGCCTCGGTGACGAGATCGACGCGCCCCTTGCGGTCGGCGGGGGCGAGTCCCGGGCGCATCGTGAGCAGCAACGCGCCAGCCTCGCGCGCGGCCGCGAACGCCTGTGCCAGGCGCAGGCGGGCGTCCGGGTCGGAGACAGCGTCGAGGATGGAGGCGGGCAGGGTGAACTCGGCCATGGGGCACGGACATAGCCGCCCCGGGCGCCCCGGTCAACGCGCGTGCCGGCGGCGCTTCCGGTGCGGGTCCGGAGCCGGTATGATCCGCGCGGGAGGTGGGCATGGACACGGCGCAGCGGGTCAGCGACATCGACTGGGACACGTGGGTGCCGCACGACATCGCGACGCTGATGTTCATCATCCGCGGCGGCGAGGTGCTGCTCATCCGCAAGCTGCGCGGGCTCGGGCGCGGCAAGATCAACGCGCCAGGCGGGAGGCTCGAGGCGGGCGAGACGCCCGAGGCGGCGGCTGTCCGGGAGACCGTCGAGGAGGTCGGCGTGACGCCCGTCGGCGTGCGGCACCGCGGTGACTTGCGTTTTCAGTTCAAGGCCGACGGCGTGACCCCGGACGGCGCGCCACGCGTCGGTTACCGCCTCGCCTGCCACGTCTTCTCGGCCGATGGCTGCGAGGGTGAGGCGCACGCGACCGATGAAGCGATCCCTCAGTGGATCCCGCTGTCTGCGATCCCGTATGAAGAAATGTGGGCCGACGACCGGGTGTGGCTGCCGCGCATGCTCGCGGGTCGGACGCCGTTCTCGGGACGCTTCGTCTTCGATGGCGAGCGCATGGTCGACTGCGTGCTGACCGCCCGCGACCCGGCCGAGGGGCTGTTCGCGCGCCTTGACGCGCTCGGTCTGAACCATGTGACGCATGCGCATCCGCCGGTCTTCACGGTCGAAGAGGCGCGGGCCGTACGCGCGGCCCTGCCAGCACTCGGAGGTGGGCTGCACGCGAAGAACCTGTTCCTGCGCAACAAGAAGGGCGCCCTGTGGCTCGTGACGCTCGAGGAGTCGACGCCTGTCGACCTCAAGGCTCTCGGGGCCCTGCTTGGGGCGGGTCACCTGAGCTTCGCTTCCCCAGCCCGCCTGCGCGGACATCTCGGGGTCGAGCCAGGCAGCGTGACGCCGCTCGCGGCGATGCACGCAGCAAGCGGCGAGGTGTCGGTGGTCCTCGACGCCCGCGTCGCTGCGGCCGAGCGGGTCTGGGTCCACCCGCTGACGAACGATCGGACGACCGCTCTGTCAGGTCCCGAACTCGTGGTCTTTCTGAACGCGGCCGGCCATCACCCGCGGGTCATCGACTTCGGGCCGTGATGAGTCCGCCGAGGAGCGACGGCTTCGACGCGAGACCCATGATGGCACCCACGCGAATGGCGTCCTCGAGGCGGAAGGGCAGGCTCGCGACGCCGCCGTGGATGCTCTTCGAAGCTCCGCCTGGCGGGCCGAAGAGATCCGACAGCATGAGCCAGCCGCTGAGCGCTCGGCTCGTCGCGGGCTCGAAGACGCGGATGCCGAGGTGGCGGGCCCCCGCGAAGGCGGCCTGGAAGAGTGGGTGTTCGAGCGAGCGCGTGGCCGTGATGCCCGCCATGTTGGCCGACACACGGACGCCCTCGCCGCGCGCGGCAAGCGCCTCGCAGGCCATCATCTTCGTGAGGTACTGCGCGGCCTGATAGCTCGGGCCCTGCAGCGGCACGAGGGCCGTCGACACGGCGAGCGGACCGTCGGCGACCCACGGGGAGCGCCCGAGCACGCCAGCCCTCGCGAGCGCGCGCTGCCACGCGGGCAGCTCGGAGGCCCGCCGCTCGGACTGCCGGCGGTCTCGCGGTGACACCACGCTCGGCGTCGTGGGGGAGACGTAGGTCGAGAAGGACGCCACGCGCTCCGGGCCAAGGACGTGCCCGATGGCCTCCATGGCGCCCGCGAGGCGCAGCTCGCGTCCTGACCCCGGGGCGTAGGCGAAGGCGCCAAGGTGGACCTTCGCGGCTCCGTCGAGGCCCTCCGCGGTGCCGTCGGCGAAGGCCGCGATGGCCGCGCGTGCGGCGTGGGGTTGCTCGAGCAGGCAGGTCGGCGCGGCTGGCGCATAGAGGCGGCCCGGGGTCGGGCGGTCACCAAGCTGCTCGGCGACCCACGGCTCGGGGGAGGCCCGGTCGATCCACAGCACGTCGGCCCCCGCTTCAAGCAGCAGCGACGTCGGTGCGAGCTCGGCGGCCGCGCCAAGGATGGCGAAGCGCACGCCAGCGAGCGGCAGCGCAGTCTGACGCTCGAACATCGCCACGAGCCCGTCGCGCGCCCCGTCATCGAGGTGGTGGTCGCCGTGCAGCGCCTCGATGCGCGCCACAGCGTCGGTCCCGCGCAGCGACACACCCGCCCACGGCAGCCGCGGGAGCTCGACGCGGCCATCGCCCCGGAGGGTTGGCACGGCTTGCAGGCGCGTGGGGGCCTCGGTCCGCTGCAGGAACCCGACGATGGGCTCCGCCTCGCTGGCACCCTGGAACACGAGGTGGTCGCGGCTCCAGGCCGTCAGCGCCGCGGCGAGGTTGTGACTGGCCGGATCGGTCAGGCGGGTGAGCTCGAAGCGCGCGAGGACCTCGGGCATCCTGGCGCGAAAATGCGCCAGGTCTTCTGGCAGGACCGTGGTGAGCCGGGGCGCACAGGCGCGGAGCGCGTCGTGGAGGAAGGCCGAGCTGCGGGTGGTGTCGGCCACGGCGACGCCGCGAACGGTCGGAGGAGAGACGGGCTTGCGGGGCGACAGCCAGCGGGGCAGGCGAATCATGTCTCACCGCATAGGCGCTTGATGCCCGGGGGGCAAGGGTTTCCGGGGGGGCGACACCGACGTTGCCCGTACGAGAAGCCTGCATGACACAGCGGCACGACCATGAAACGCCATGTTTCAAACGCGCGAACATGTGAAACATTCTGTTTCACGGTGTCGCACGTCCTCTGGCGGGCGCGACAACGTCCGTGACGGGGGCGTCGGTTGGGTGGTTGGGTGACGGTGTCGGGGTGCGGACGTGCGCGGCCTTGTCCGGCCGGTGCGGACCGACCGTCGCCGGGACTGGGTCGGCGACCGCCTGTCGCGCGGGTCCCTACGAGAATCATTGACGTCGACCGCGGTGTCGGGGTTGTGTGGGCCCATGAAGACATCGGACGCCTTCTCGGCCGAGGCCTCCCTCGCCGTGCAGCTCTTCATCCCCGCGGCCATCGCGACGATCACGCTCGCGATGGGGCTTGGCCTTCAGGTCGCCGATTTCCGGCGCGTCCTCGAGTCGCCGCGCGCGACCGTCGTCGGCGTGCTGAGCCAGATCGTCCTGCTACCGGCAGTCGGCTTCCTCGTCGCCTGGGCGGCGGACCTGCCGCCCGAGCTCGCGGTCGGCCTCGTGCTCTTGACCGCGGCGCCCGGCGGCCCGAGTTCGAACCTTTACAGCCACCTCGCCCGCGGCGACGTCGCCCTGAGCGTCACGCTGACCGCGGTCAGCGGGGTCGTCACCGTGGTCACCATCCCGCTCGTGATGGCCCTGGCCCTCGACGTCTTTCTCGGGGCATCCGCGACCCTCTCGCTGCCTGTTGGCGAGACCGTCCTGCAGATCGCCCTCGTCGTGGCGCTTCCGCTCGCCCTCGGCATGGGGCTGCGCACGCGTCGCCCCGCCTTCGCCGCGCAGCTCGAGCGTGTCCTGCTGTGGGTCTCCGTGCTGCTGCTCTGCGTCCTCATCGCCGGGGCTGTCATGCGCGAGTCGACCCGCGTCGGGGACGCCCTCGCGACCCTGGCGCTGCCGGTCGCGGCGGTCGCAGGCGGCGGCATGCTGCTCGGCTTCGTCGCGAGCCGGCTCGCACGCCTCGGGCGCCCGCAGGCCGTGACGATCGCGATCGAGGTCGGGATGCAGAACGCGGCGCTGGCGATTGGCCTCGCGATGGGCCCCCTCGCCAACGACGCGATGGCCATGCCAGCTGTCGTGTACGGGCTCTTCGCCTACCTCGCCTGCGCTGTGTGGATCCCCATCGGGCGCGCCATGGCCCGTCGGGACGAGGCGCGCCCTCCGAGTCGCTGACGGACGTGTGCCACGGGGCGCGGTACACGCGTTTTGGGCTTGTCATCCCGGGGCTTCCTGTGCGACGCAGCGCGCCCTCGCGCGGCCGACCGCGTGCCGCGCGAGTCAGCTGGAGGCCGCCATGTCCGCTCTCAAGGAACGTCTGCTCGATCCCGCCGTCCGCCCAGCCCTCGTGAAGGACTGTTGCGCGCTTATCGACGAGCGCGTCAAGGCCATCAAGGGCTTCACGGGAGTCGCCGTCAAGGGTGGCTACGCAGCCGTCAAGGCCATCAAGACGGGCTTCGTCGACGGGGTGGTCGACGCGCTGCTTGATGAGTGGGTGGCCGAGATGACGGCCTTCGAGGACGAGTTCCAGCGCACGACGACCGCCGCGCCGCAGTTCTCGGCCTTCCTCGTGGCGCACCGGACCCGCGTCGCGGAGGCCCTCATCACGGTCACCGATCGCCGCGCCGAGACGACGAAGCACAAGACCGCGGCGAGCTTCTATTATCGGCTCCGCAAGTCCGCGATGAGCCACGTCGACGAGGCCATCCCGGACCTCGTCGCGCTGCTCGTCCGCCACGGTGGCGAGCTGCTCCGCGGCGCCTGAACCGTCACGCGGGCCTCCGCGACGTTCGCCGCGGTGCGAGCGCGCGAGCGGCTGATGTTCCGCGCCCCGCGACAAGGGCGGCCACCTCGTCGGCTGCACGCAGGCCGCTCCGCGCCGCGCCCTCCATGAACCCTTGGAATTCCGTCGACGTGTGCTCGCCCGCGAAGACGAGGCGACCCTCGCGCGTGGCCTCGGCCCCGCCGATGGTCGTCCACTGTCCCGGGCGATAACAGGCATAGCTGCCGCGTGCCCAGGGGTCGGCTGGCCAGGCCGCGACGCTGGCTGGCAGTTGTGGGTCTGCCTGAAGACCGGGCCACACGGCCGCAGCCGCCGTGATGAAGCGGGTGGCCTCGAGCGCCGGGTCCGCGGCTCCGAGCGCCCCACCGTGGGCCCCGGCCCGGAATTGGGTCAACGCCACGGGGCCCGCCCCCTGCCCGTGCAGCGGGGCCCAGACCGACAGCAGCTCCCCGCGCCCGAAGATGACGCCGTCGTCGCGGTTCGACTCCCAGGACGGCGCGCGCGTCGGCACGATGAGCTTGGCGTTGGTCCCGTAGCCGAGCTGCGCGATGGCGTCGCGCTTCAGCGGGGTCAGCGGGACGTCGAGCGTCAGCTCGCGCAGGACCGTGAAGGGCAGGGTGCAGACGACGATGTCGGCCTCGACGTCGGGCCCCGACGCGAAGCCGAGGACGAAGCCGCCGTCGGGGCGCGCGCGCAGTCGCGCGATCGGCCGCGAGACCTCGATCCGCCCGGCGTGCAGCGCCGCGAGTGCTGTGGCGACCCGGTCGTTTCCGCCGCGGACCTTGAAGCGCTCGTCCGAGTCGCCGTAGATGTCCCAGGTCTCGGGGTCGTCGTCGACGTCGAGCTCGTCGGGGCCCAGCATCAGCACGAGGTTCAGGGCTGACTGCGCCTCGGCGTCGAGCCCGAACTCCGAGGCCCACGCTGCCTCGACGAAGACGCGCACCTCGGCGTCGGCGCCTGCGTCGACCAGGAAACGCGACAGCGGGGTCCCGTCGAGCGCCCGGATGCGCGGATCCGTGGTCGCGTGCCCAGCCTCCCCGAGGGCGGGGCCGATGGTGTCCCAGGCGCGCAGGATGGCGCGCGCGACGGGTTCGAAGGCCGCCGCGAGCGCGCGCTCGTCGTGACGCACGCCGTCGAGCCAGTAGACCTGACGCAGCGTGCGGGCGTTCGGGATCTGCGCCATGTCGAGCAATGGCAGCCCCAAGCGTTGGCACAGCCCGAGCATCACCGTGTGCTCGGTGTCGATGAACTCCGCGCCGAGCTCGAGGGCGCGCGCCTCGCCATCGTGGGAGCCGTAGCCTCGTGCTGACTGCACGCGGCCGCCGACGCGGTGCCGCGCCTCGAAGACCCGCGCCTCGATGCCGCGGGAGGCGAGCGCGTCACAGGCCACGAGCCCCGCGAGCCCCGCGCCCAGGATGACGACCCGCGGGGGCGACCCGACCGCAGACATCCACGCCGGGCCTTCGGTGTGCCCGCAGCCGGCCATGAACGCGGCACCCAGCCCGGTCGCCGCAAGGAACGTCCGTCGCGACAGGGTCGTGGACGGGGCGCGGACCGGCGACGTCGCCAGCCTCGGACGGGCCTGACCGGAACGGTGTCGCTCGGTCGCGACGGCCCGCTTCAGCAGGCGACGGACATCACGCAGGCGGCCCATCGAAGACTCCCCCCGGGCATCCAGACTGCCCGACCTGTCGTTGCAAGACCCAGGATCCCGGCGGCACCGATCACGTCGACACCCGCGGCCGGCACCAGCCTCAGCGACCGCAGCGCATGGCCGGATCCATGGGCTGATGGCACTTGTAGCAGGCGCGCTCGTTCTTGTTGCGCATGCGCACGCAGGCCTCCGACATCGCCCAGCCCGGCGGGTGCGGGTTGACGTTCGCGCCGATGCCGGCGGTGGCGTGGCAGGCGATGCACGACGCCTCGGTGTGGCAGCTCGCGCAGGCCCGGATGTTGCGCTGCGCCTCGAAGGCGTGGTGGGTCATGCCGCGGCTGCCGAACGTCACCCAGCCGTCGGGGTGGAAGTTCGGTCGGGGTCCGCTGCGGTCGCGCGTGTAGGCCGTGACCTTGGTCGCGGTGTGGCAGTCGACGCAGTAGGTCTGCGAGCGATGGCAGCTCGCGCAGTCGGGCACGTTCTTGCGAGCCGCGATGGAATGCTGGTTGATCCAGTTGTTCGGGTGCACCTTGAGCGGCTTTTGAACCCCGTTGTGGCAGTCGAGGCAGTACTTCTGAGTGTGGCAGCTCTCGCACTTCGAGTCCCCGAGTGTCGAGACCTCGCGGTGGCTATAGAGCCAGTCCTCGTCGTGGGCGTCCATGAAGTAGCGGCCGGCCGGCTTCAGCTTGCCGCCCGGGAAGTCCTGACGCAGACGCCCGTCGGGTTGCGTCTCGTGGCACGTCCGGCACGCATCGGAGGCCTGTTTTCCGTCATGGCAGTTGATGCAGGTCTCCATGACCGGCAGGGCGTTCTCGCGCGTCGCGAGGGCGACGAGGTTCATGTTGCCGTGGCAGGTCTCGCAGGTGACGCCGCGCTCGACGTGGACGCGGTGGTTGAAGCGGATGTG
>SYAK01000086.1 GCA_005788935.1 Pseudomonadota bacterium | reverse complement strand
TTTTGGCGACAGTAGCGGAAGCGGACCGTGACGATACTCGCGGGGAGCTGGCGTCCCGTTCTCACGCTGAAGCCGCCACCATCGCCGGACCGTCGCGATCCCGACGCGGAACCGCGCCGCGACCTCGTTCTGCGTCTCGTGCCCTTCCTCCAAGGCCCCCACGACCCGCAAACGAAGGTCATCCGAGTATGCTCGCGCCATGGTCCCACCTCCGTCGGGAGGATCGATCCCGTGGGGATCCGGGCAAGTACCGCGGTCACTTTTTCGGGATCGACCTACGTGCCGCAGAGAGTGAGCGCGTCCGAATCCCAAGGCCCGAGTGGCGCGACCTCGACCCCGCCGAGCGCGAGCGCAACGTGGCCCGCCCGCCGCGCGTCGGGTCGCGCCGACATCACCGGCGCCTGGTAGCACCCACGCACTCGTATCCAAACGCGGCCAACGCATGTCGCCGAAATCCGAACGACCACGCGCTTGAGGCCACGCGAGCACGGTGCACGTTGCGGCAGCGACGCTCCCGACGCGGGACGACACCGGTAGAAAGCCGGGACGTGTCCGAGCAGGTGCCCCTGCAACCCCAAGGCTTCAACCTTGGTGGTCGCGCCAAGGGCCGTATTGGAACATGCAAACGAGTCGCGCGTGGCGCTCGATTACGGTGCGTGCATCATTCCGAAGGGTCGGGATTGAAGGGAGACAGCAGCGCCGGCGCGGTGACCAGCTCGCGCGGCCCGTGGCCGTGCGCCTCGCCGAAGGCGTTATCCTCGCACCAGGCGCCGAGGGAAGGACGGGCGAGTCGATGGCACTCGGTCCCGACCTCCCAGTTGACGGCCACGTCCGAGCAGAGGTCGTCGTACTTCGAACCGGTCGTGGACCCCGCGTAGCTCGCGAGCGGCATCCCCTCTGGCGGGCTGAGCAGCGAGCCTTCGGCCGTGTCTGCGCCATCCACGACGAAGACCTGCGCGCGGACGCGCAAGACCTGGCCGCCGTCGCACACGCATGGCGCGAGGCCGAGTCCAGGGCCCGGCCCGGCCGCGTCAGCCGGCTTGCAGCTCGAGTACACCCAGTGGACCTCGATGATGTCGCCAGCGTTGACCGGCTCTTCTTCGCCGCCGTCCTCGGATGGGACACAGACGTCCGCGCCCCCGGCGGTGACCTCGGGGCAGAGGCCGACGCCTGCGTGCTCGAGCGGGTCGTGGAAGTGGACGTTGCACAGCCACTGCGCCTCCGAGCCAGGCCCCGGGATGGTCATCGCGTGCACGCCGCCCTCGACCGAGAGGTCGCGCGGGGCCTGCGGAATGGCGCATTCGAGCGGTCCGGGGTCAGGCTCGGCCGCGTCATCATCCCCGCCTGCATCCGGCGTTCCAGCGTCATCGCTCGGGATGATGTCACCGATGGCGTCTCCGGGCGCAGCGTCTGGCTGCGACAGATCGGTCGCGCCCGCGTCACCCTGCGCGGTGTCCCCCGAGGCCCCATTGGCGTCCCCGTCATCCCCGCAGGCTACGAGCAAACTCGCGCCCACCGCCGCCACCCACGATGTCCCCCCGTGTCTCGCTCGCATACGTCCTCCCATTTCAATTCCCTGCCACGCTCGCCTGTGGCGGCAGTCGACCCAGCACGCCTCACCATGGCTGGCGTGACGAAGGCGGCCCGTGACCAGGCTCGCGAAGTTGATGGCACACCCAGAGACCCTGCGCTCGTGGCGCCTGCGATGGACCGAGCCAGCCAGCCCATGCGGGTCATTTCCCCGCGATATGTCGCGAGTACGTGTTCTGCAGGTCGTCCTGCACAACGGTCGCCTCTCCGGGCGTGCTGACCACGAGCGCGGACGCGAGCCTGCGCGCCCGGTATTGCCAGCCTTCCGGGAGCTCGAGGCGCGCGCCAAGCCCGGGCAAGTCGCCCTCGGACAGGGTGGCATCGGCGATTTGAGCATACGATTGCATCACGTAGACCGCGCCATCGGGCGCGAAGAGCTCGTAAATCTCGGATCCGGCGTCGAACTCGAACACCGCGTTGCGTTGGACAGTGTGCTCGACACCGTCCCGGGCGCGAGGATCAACGACGCGAGCTGTTGCATCTCGAGGCTGGCGAACATGCGGGGTGAACCCGCAGGCCGTTCGCCAGACGCGCGGTCGAGCACCCAGTGCCGGGGCCCGTTCAGCACGACGAACGTCGCGTCGAACGCTTCGCGAATGGCCGACGGTTCGATGGAGACCCACGCCGCCTCAGGACAGTCGTTGAGACCCTGTGTGCCCCAGACCTGAGCCTCGATGGCCCCCTCCGTCACGAAGGCGAGGAGCACCTCGCAGTAGCGCGTGCCGCGCACGCTCTCGGAGGGCGCCACGTCCGTCGCCCCGTCGGCGTGGTCGTCGCACCCGGCGCCGAACGACGCGAGGGCCAAAAGCAGGGCGAACGGGAGGGCACAAGGGTGCGCAACGACGGTCATGGGGCACGTCCTTCTCGGGTCCGTACGCGCTCGATGGCTCGAGCGCTCGCTCGCGTGAGTGGATAGGCTGGAAACGGCAGCTCAGGTCCAAGGTGCCTCCCCCCGCATGGGCCTGTCAATCGGGCCATGCTGACATCCGCTGGCGTCCCCCGCCGCCTGCGCGTCGCGAAGGTGCCGCTCCCGCGCGACCCTCCGAACGACGACCCCACAGACAACACGCGCCGAAACAGCGAACGTGGCTGCAACCTCAGGGCCCTCCGCCGTCCCGCCCTCGACGCCGCACGAGCTGGTCTTCGTACAACGAGGCCGGCTCGAGCCTCGCCCCATCGCCAGCGCCCTCGACGAAGTCCCAGGGTTCGGTCCGGAACCAGGTGCTGAGCGGGTCAACCAGTTCGTACAGCGCTGGATCCAGGTCGGCCGGCCGCGTCGTGGTGACCGTCGTCTCCGGCGCAGTCCCGATGACGTAGCCATGACCGAACTGGTAGCTCCCGACCCCGCCGGGCCCCGAGATGTTCCAGAAGACCGACTCGGTCGCGCTGTGACCGGCGCCTGAACTCTCTTTCTGCCGGTTCCAGGCGGCCCAGCCGTCATCGGACCAACACGCGTCGATGAGGTTCGCCATCGCGAGCGAGTGGTGGAACTCCGAGCGACCGACGTTCCACAGGGGGCTCTGCTGGCTCGGGTAGGCCCGTCCGCCGGAGGAACGGACCCGCAGCCACACGATGCCCGTCGCACCAAAGCCCCAGTTTTGTATAAAATTATGACGGCCTCCGCGGGCCTCGAGGTCCCGAAACAGGATTTCCCCCGACTGCCGGACCTCGTACAGGTATCCGTTGCCGCCCGTGCCGCGGTTCTGCGCCTCGGCCATGCGCCCGTCCGACACGGTCACGCGGCGACTGTACGCGACGAGGACCCCGCCCGACAGCAGATGCGGATGCACCCCGAGCAACGGTGCGGTGGCCCCTGGCGACGGAAAGCTCTCGACATCGCGAATGACGCAATCCGCTGCGTATTCGAGCGCAACGGCGTGCACCTGGTCGAGCGTCCAGGCGGTGTCAGCGTGGCCCGCGTTCGCGACGCCAAGCCCAGACAGCCCGCACTCGCGGAGGAGGCCAGCGTCCTCGTGGACCGAGGCTGTGTCGCGGACACGGGCGGGGTAGCGCAGCGGCACATCGAGGCTCACCCGGTGCGGCACGCGTTGCGTATCGATGGCCACGACGCGGCGCCGAAAAAATGGCTGCCACTGACCGTTGAAGGCGCCCCAGATGCCCGTCATGCCGTGGGCCTCGACGAATTCCGGCGTGATGACCCAGCCGAGCGTCACGTCATCGCCGACCCCAAGCGACGATGCGTCAGCAATCTCGACCTCGGTCGCCCGCGCCGGGGCGTCGGCCGCGAGGAGCAGGCCAGGACCGCTTGCCAGGCGGCCGGCGAGGCGAAGGTGCGCCGCAAAACTCATGCCTTCCGTCTGCGTGAAATACAACCGACTCCGTGCCGACCCTGCGCCGACCAGCCAGACCCCCGAGGTTGCGACCTCGAGCCGCCCGTCGATACGGAACAGGCCTGCCGGAAAGCGCACAACGGCCCGCGGCGCCGTGACGGGGCTCTGGTCGACCCTCGCGTCGAGCGAGGCTGCTGCGATGGCCGCCATGACGGCAGCCGTGCTGTCGGCGACCCCAGTCGGGTCGGCGCCGAACGTGACGACGTCGTGGTGCGGCAGCGCATCAAGCGCGATCGGCGGCGGAAGCGCGGCTCCATTCCGGTAACCTGCCCAGGAGAAGTCATGCAGGGCGCGCCCGTCGACGGCGAAGCCCGGTCGCCAGTCACCTGGGTAGAGCGCGCTCCGCCAAGGCCCGTCGGACGCGGTGTCGGCGCCTGATGCGACGTCATCGGGGGCCTCG
>SYAK01000085.1 GCA_005788935.1 Pseudomonadota bacterium | reverse complement strand
GTTCGAGGTGCGGGTCGCCGAGTTCTGCGGCCGGGTCCTCGGCCCCCACGCCACCCTCGTGGACGAGGGCCTGCGCGAGGCCGACCCGCTGCTTGTAGCCCTTGGACAGCGTGGCGATCGGCTGACCGAGGCGGTCCTTGAGGCCGCACATCTCGGCCGACATCCTGACGCGCTCGGGGATCTTCGTGGCGTCGACCCCACGGATCGTCGCCACGTGCGAGAGGTAGTCGTGCACGATCATGTCGCCGTAAAGTGGTGTAGATTCCGGAAGATACCCAATCTTCGCGCGGACCGCGAGACTGTCGGTCCCCACGTCGAGGCCATCGACCCGCACCTCACCGTCGGTCTGCGGCATGGAGCAGGTCAGGATCTTCATCGTCGTTGTCTTGCCCGCCCCGTTCGGGCCGAGGAAACCGACGATCTCGCCGCGGGCGATGGTGAAATCGAGCCCCTTCAGGGCCTCGAAGGTCTCATAGCGCTTCGTCAGCCCGCGCACCGCGATCATCGGGCGCGGACCTTCGGGCGTCGCATTGTCTGCCATGCTGGTGCTCCTCTTGCGGTCTCCCGGTCCGGTTCCTCGCGCAAACGCGCCAGGAGGACACGGAGGTCGCGCGCGGTGGGGTGTCCCGTGCGCGAGACGGGCCGGGCGGGGCGGCAAAGTAAGGCGGCTTCCAGCCCGGTCAAGGGGGGCTGCGCGATTTGCGCGTCGGCGACCGCGGGCGCGGCCTCCGAGGCGGCCTCAGCCGTCATGGCGCCGGTCTCGCGGGGATGCGACCTTGCGCGCGGAGCGGCCGGGTTTGACGCCGATGACGGTTTGCCCGCGCCGTCGTTTGTGGCAGGCTTCCAGCCGCCGCGGTCGGGGCCGTCCCGCGCGGCACCCTACGCGGAGGAGAAGTCGAGATGGCCGATGTGAACACGCTCGTTGGACGCGGCAGCCACTTCGCCGGCAAGATGACCTTCGAGGGCGTCGTCCGCATCGACGGCGGCTTCGAGGGCGAAATCGTCAGCCATGACACGCTGATCATCGGCGAGAGCGCCGACGTGCGGGCCGAGCTCGAGGTGGCGACCGTCGTCATCTACGGCTCGGTCTACGGCAACATCCGCGCCTCGCAGTCGATCGAGCTGCACGCTCCGGGGCGCCTCATCGGTCAGATCATCACGCCGTCGCTGTCGGTCGAGCGCGGGGCGACCTTCGATGGCGAGTGCCGCATGACCCAGCTCGCCGAGCCCGCCGAAGCCCCCTGACCCCCGCCGTCAGGCCGGTCGTCGTGCAGCGATCGCGTGGACCTCGAAGCGCACGACGCAGCGGGCGTGGTCCTCGAGTTGCCATGGCACGTCGGCTGTCGCGAGCACCTCGAGGTCGAGCTCGGGTGCGAGCGGGGTCTGCCCGGCCAGAATCGCGGCGAGTGACGCGGCGCTCCCCATCTCGACGAGGGCAGGCACAGTCCCGCCACCGAGCTGCGCCTCGGCTGGCGTCAGGTCGTCGCGCCACGCGAACGGGCTCGACAGGACCAGCAGCCCGCCTGGCCGCAGCGCCGCATACAGGTTGCGGACCAGCGCCAACGGGTCGGGCACGTTGTCGAGCAGGTTCAGCGCAAGGACGATATCCGCCGCGCCGCCCCGTACAGGCCACGTCAACGCGTCGCCGACCGCCGCGAGACACCCCGAGAGCGCGGGCAGCTGCCAGTGGTGGGTCTGGGCGTAGGACCGCCCCTCGAGCCGACGGTAGCGCGGCACCGCCAGGCCGGCCAGCTGCGACGTCGCACAGCGGATGGCCGCGGGCGCCATGTCGAGGCCGATGACCCGCCGCGCAAAGCGCCGCAGCAGCCGCAGGTCAGCCCCGACGCCGCAGCCGGCCTCGAGCGCGAGATCCGACTGGCGCGGCGCGAACCTCCCGAGCCACGCCGCGACGAGCCCGCCCAACGGCCGCTCGGTCTCGCCAAGCGCGGGCCCGTAGCGGCTCAGGAACCCGAGCTCGGCCAGCGTCAGGCCGTCGAGCACCTCTTCGCGGACCCCGGTGCGCCACGCCACGAGCCGCGGATCGTCGGGCGCGAGAACGCAAACGGCGCCCGCGACCGAGGTCAAGGGCGCCGTCAGCACGTCGGCGAACAACTCTCCAGCGGTCGCCAACGTCTCAGCCACCGGCCTGCGCACGAAGCGCCGCGGGGGTCGCGAACTTCAGCGCCGCGATGCGGTTCAGTGCGCGCAGCCGCTTGGCGTTCGCCTGCTGCCACGCGACCGGGTCCGCCTGCGGGTCGAGGGTCTTCAGCTTCGCGTCGGCCTCCTCGAGGCTCTTGCGCGCGCGGTCGCCATCGATCTCGTCAGGCTTCTCGGCCGTCTCGGTGACGACCGCGAGCTTGTCGTCATGGACCTCGACGAAGCCCTCGTTGATCGCGAGGTGATGTGTACGCTGCCCGTCCTGGTAGGACAGGAGGCCGATCGTCAGGCTCGAGATGAGCGGTCGGTGCCCGGGCAGGATGCCGAGCTCGCCGACGGCGCCGGGCACGGTGACCATCGTGGCCTGCGTGTCGACCTTCGAGCCCCCG
>SYAK01000084.1 GCA_005788935.1 Pseudomonadota bacterium | reverse complement strand
GGAGCCGAAGGCGAGCGCATCTGGCAGGGCTTCGCTGTGTTGCTGCCGGTCCGTTCGGTCGGCGTCATGGGCGACAGCCGGACCTATGAAGAAGTGTGCGCCATTCGCGCGGTCGAGTCGACAGACGGCATGACGGCCTCGGTCTACCATTGGCCTTGGGAGTCCCTGACGCGCGCCGCGACCCGGATCGTCAATGAAGTTCGTGGCATCAACCGCGTCGTCTACGATGTCACGTCGAAGCCGCCCGGGCCGATCGAGTGGGAGTGAGGCTGGAATAGGGTCGACGCGCCCGGGTTCGTTCGGCGTCCCGACAGTTCGGCGTCCCGACAGGAGATTGAGGTCATGAGGCGGCGTGCCTGGACGAGTGGGTTGCTGGCGGTCACAGCGGCCGGGCCGGTGCTCGCGGCGCAGCCCCTCGAGGCGCCCGCACCAGCGCCCGCTGGGGTGCGCCCGGACAGGCTTGGCGAGCTGGTCCTTCCGGCCTCCGGACTGCGCGTCATGGCCCCACGGGCGGACCGAGAGCGGGTCGAGGTCTTTGGGCGCTATGGCGTGCCAGCCGCGGGTGGCCTGCCGGAGCTGAGTGACGCGCTCGCGATCCGGATGGAGCCCGGGGTGCCGGGGGTGCCTCCGGACGGGTTGGCCATCTCAGTCGCGACGGGGGCTGGCGACTGCGAGGCCTTCCGAGCGCTCGAAGGGGTCCTGCGCGGCGTCTCGGCGTGTGACAGGGCGCTGCCCGAAGGCTTCAAGGCCGACAGGCGGTGCGCGGCCGTGACGCGCTGGGACCGGCTTGACCAAAGCGATGTCGGCGAGGGGCTGGCTGGGTCCGTCTGGTGCGGGAGCGGGTTGCTCGTGCACGTCGTTCGGCCCACCGAGCCCGGACCTGAGCCTGATGCGACGCGACGACTGGCCAGCTGGCTGGACGCCTTGGCCGATGCGACCCAGCGCGCGCCAGCGGCCATGACGCCGCCCGAACGCGTCCTCCTCGAGGCGGAGCGCCCTTCCGACGAGACCCGCACGCTGCCGGTCACTCAGAGCTTCTATCTGCTCGCTGCGCGGAGGGAGGTCACGACGAAGCACCCGGTCGTCCGTGTTGACACCTTGCCGGACGGGCGCCCTTGCAGCGCGTCACCTGACGCGCGCTTCGACGGAGACGACCCTCTCGATGCCCCGAGCGAGCCGCCCGGTTTTCCGGGGGCGATCGCGGCCGCCGACTGCTTTGCGCTCGTGGCGCCTGCGGCGCTGGCACAGCACGGGCGTGTCACAGCCAGGGCCGAGACGTGCCCCCCGCCAATGGCGCGCCCGGAGGGGTGGCCGAAGGGGCGTGCGTGGCCGCCTCTCGCTGATGAAGGCGAGCCCGAAGGTGCGACGCTGGCACCCACGTCCTGGTCGCCTGCGCTCGTGGAGGTGTGTTTACCGCTTGACGCGGGGCATTCGCTGCGTGTGGCGCTGCGGCCGGACCCAGCAGCGTTTCGCGGCGGCCCGGTGCCGTCGGGGGCCGCCGCCCAGGCCTCGCGAGAGGCGGCGCTGCCGATCTTGCGTTTCGAGGCGGCCCGACCGTTTCTGCGCGAGTTGGGCCACGCGACGCGGTGACGCACCGCGCAAGCGAACTTGCGTTCAGGCGCTTCGTCGGTTTCAATCGGGTCCCCAGCGTTCGGGTCGGCCTGTCGGCCGTCGACTGGAGCGCCCCCAAGACGGAGACTCCCCGATGCGACGTGCCTTCTGCAGCGCCTTCTCGATGGCGACCCTTGCGTTCACTGTGATTGGCTGTGATGACAGTGGCACGGGGACGCCGCCTGCGGCCGACGCGGCCGTGGGCTCAGACACCTCGGTGGAGGCCGACTCCGCCGTGGAGGCCGACTCCGCCGTGGAGACCGACTCCGCCGTGGAGACCGACTCCGCCGTGGAGGCCGACATCGCGGGCCCCTCGGTCGAGCGCGGTCAGGTCGTCTTTACGAACAACTGCAGCGGCTGCCACGGCTCGGACGCGCGGTCAGGCTCGGCCCGCGAGGACCTCCCCGGAAAGTCGGAGGCGACGATCCGCGACGCCGTCCGTAATGGCAAGTCGGGCATGCCCTCCTTCGGCGCGAGCCAGATCGACGACGACGCGCTCGCCGACCTCGTCGCCTACATCAAGTCGCTCTAAGATCGGCAGCCCTCCACGCTCACAGGAGATCCCATGCGCCTTCGCCTCGCCTTCGCCGCCCTCGGCCTTTCCGTCACGGGCTGTGAAAGCTCCGACCGCCCCGCCGTGAAGGCCGACGACGTGACTGTCGGCTCCGACGCCGGCTCGGCGTCCGACGATGTCATGGCCACACCCTCCGACACCCTCACCCCCGACGATGACGACGTCGAGGTGCCAGAGACCGACACCGTCACCCCCGACGATGACGACGCCGCGGTACCAGAGACCGACACGAGCACCCCGAGCGACGACGACGTCGAGACGCCCGCGAACGACACGGCCACCCCTGACGACACGGCGCAGCCGCCAGGCCCCTCGGTCACGAACGGGGAGACCGTCTACACGGCGAACTGCGGTGGCTGCCACGGCTACGCCGGCACGCAGATCCCGGGCGTCGACCTCAAGGCGAAGACAGACGCGGAGATCACCGCGGCGGTTCGTCAGGGGGTCAGCTACATGCCAGCCTTCGACACGACGTCGGTCAGCGACACAGCCCTCGCGGACCTGATCGCCTTCATCCGGACGTTCTGAGCGCGGGTCACCCAGCTGAGGCGGCCCTTCATCCCCAGCAGGGAGCTTGGCCGCCACAGCGCGCGGGTCACATGCGGGCGACGCGCGGGATGTTGAGGCAGCCGAGGCCGAGTTCGAGCGTCTTCCAGGTCGCCGCGGTGAGCGCAAGGCGCGAGGACCGCTGGGGCTCCTCGGCGCCGAGCACGGAGCACTTGGCGTAGAAGGCGTTGAAACGCCTCGCGACACCGTAGAGGTACTCGCAGAGGATGTGCGGCAGCAGCGTCGCGCCGACCCGCTCGGCGACGTCCCCGAACTTGACGAGCTCGTAGGCGAGCTCGCGCTCCTCGGGCTGTTCAAGCAGCAGCGGCGAGCCCGACGCCGTGAAGGCCGTCCCGCAACGCGCTTCGTGTTCGCGCAGCACGCCGAGCGTCCGCACCAGCGCATACTGCAGGTAGGGACCCGTGTTTCCGTCAGCCGCGAGCAGCTTGTCCCAATCAAACTTGTAATCGGTCGCGAGGTTCTGCGCGAGGTCGGCGTACTTGACCGCGCCAGCGCCCACCTTGGCGGCCATCTCGCGCTGCTCCGCCTCCGAGGCGGCCGGCCACTTCTCTTGCACCATCGGAAGGATGCGAGCCTCGGCCTCGGCGAGCAGCTCGTCGAGCCGGACCGTGCCGCCGTCGCGGGTCTTGAACGGCTTGCCGTCGGCCCCGAGCATCATGCCGAAGCCGACATGTACGAACTCCATGCCGTGCCCGAGGCGGCGTGCGGTCTCGAAGAGCTGCCGGAAGTGGTCGCTCTGGCGGACGTCGACGACGTAGACGCAGCGGTCCGCCCTGAAGTGTTCGGCGCGGTAGCCGACCGTCGCGAGGTCGGTC
>SYAK01000083.1 GCA_005788935.1 Pseudomonadota bacterium | reverse complement strand
GTCGCCGCCGACGAGATTTGGCTCGTCGAGTCGAGGATCTCCTCGAAGGAGCTGGTGCCGTCGCGGGCGATCTGCTCGGTCTCGGAGGCGACGGTCCGCAGCTCGGCCGCGGCGCGCAGGCTCTCCTGGAAGAGGTCGCGGAGACGGCCAGAGCTGTCGCGGACGCCGCCATCGAGCTGGGCGCGGGCCCCGACGAGGGTGTCCGTGGTCTTGCCGAGATAGTCGAGCAGCGCGCTAGCCGTCTCGGTCACCTGCTGGAAGTGCCCGGGGAGGCCCTTCGAGATGACGCGACGGTAGAAACGTCCGTCGACGGCCGCGCTCATGGCGCCGATGACTTCGCGGTTCATCGTCTCGATGCGGTCGAGGACGAGGTTCACGGCCATCGCGCTCGTGAAGACGGCGCTGCCGTCCTTGACGTCAAGGAGGCTGACACGGGCCGAGAGATTGCCCGCGGCGGCCGTGCGGAGCGCGAGGGAGATGGCGTCAACCTCGCTGCTCGAGACCTGGACGTTGACGGCTTCGACGGGGGTCTCGGGGCCGGAGTCGTTCTCCGAGCTCTGCTTGCGTGCGCTCACACTGCCTCCCACTTGTTGATCTTGCTGAAGATCCACTCTTCGTAGGTCATGTGCTCAGCCGCGAGCATCTCGTGCATGGCGGCGGTGCCGGCGTCGACCTGGCGCTCGCGCGGGACGCGGCGCTCGACCTCGCGCAGCTCGTCGTACAGATCCTGAGCCATCGCGACGCCCTGACGGCTCGGGCAGCGCCGGGTCGAGTGGAAGCCCAGGACCTCGCGGGACTCGGGGTCGAGGTCGGGGACGACGTGGGCGAGCACCCAGTAATGGTCGCCGTTCTTGCAGCGATTGACGACGTAGCCGAAGAACTCGCGACCGTCCTTCAGCGTCTTCCACATCAGGTTGAAGATGCATCGCGGCATTTCGGGGTGCCGGATGAGGCTGTGCGGCGCGCCGTGCAGCTCGGCGTACTCGTAGCCGGCGACGCGGCAGAAGTCGTCGTTGGCGTACGTGATGACGCCGCGCGTGTCGGTCTTGCTGGTGAGGACCTCGTCGTCCTCGAAGGTGCGCTCCCGCCCGCTGCGGGGCGTCTGATCTCGTCTCGCCATGTCTACCTCACGGGGCTCACTGGGGCGACGGAAGCGGCGTACGTGCCGCGCTGGAACCCAAAGCGGCGCGACTAGAGCACGTGCGCATGCGGCGGGTCAATGGGCCCTGCCGCAATGTCGGTCGCCCGGGTGTCAGATTCGCGGGCGCGTCTTCCTCGCGACCCGACCCGAGGCGACCGCTCCGGCCGCGCGAGGTGGCCCAGGACGTGGAGCGATGCGGGACCGGTTGCGTTCCGGTTGCATCGAAGGCATGGACCATGCGCGAGGAATGGTCAGGAGGGGGTTTCTTCATGCGGATCACCGTGCGTTACCCAGTGGCAGACGGGCGTCTCGTGCTTCGGACGTCGCGGGACTGGGAGCAGGATCTCGTTTCGACCGTGCACGACGGCGGGTGCGCGAGCTTCGACGTGGAGGTCGCGGGGCTGAATGTCGAGTTCAAGCCCGTGCTGCGGCGTGAGGACGGCGACCACTGGAGCCGTGGCGCGAACTACGTGATCAGCGCGCATGACCCGGACCCGGACGTCTATCCGTATTTCTTTGCCGACGAGGCCGGAGAAGTGAGCGAGGTCCTGCACGTAGCGGGTCACGGGCGCTCACACGCCGTCCGTGTCTACACGCCGCCGGGCTACTCCGAGAACACGCTGCGTCGCTACCCGGTGCTTTACATGCAGGACGGGCGGAACCTGTTCAACCCCGAGGAGGCCTTCGGCGGGCGCGAGTGGCAGGTGGACGAGACGCTCGGGCGGCTCGAGCGGATGAACGCGGTGCGCAAGGTGATTGTGGTCGGCATCACGCCGAACGACCGCGTGTCGGATTACACCGCGCCAGGCTATGCGGCCTACGGACGCTATCTCGCGGAGACGCTGAAGCCATTCATCGACGCGAACTGGCGGACGAGGACGCGACCACAAGAGACTGTCGTGATGGGGTCGTCGCTCGGTGGGGTCGTGTCGCTGCACCTCGCGTGGACCTACCCGGAGGTCTTCGGCGGGGCGGCCTGCCTGTCGAGCACGTTTGGTTACCAGGATGACCTGTTCGACCGCATCGCACGGGAACCACGACGCAGCATCCGCCTGTATCTCGACAGCGGCTGGCCGCGCGACAACTTCGACGCGACGAACGCGATGCGCGACCTGCTGGTCGCCCGGGGGTTTCGCCTGGGTGACGACCTGCTGCAGTTCAGCTTCCCCGAGGGGCTGCATAACGAAGGGTCGTGGGCGGGGCGCATCCACGTCCCGTTCCAGTTCTTCTTCGGGCGGGCGTGGGCCGCGGGTCGCGCCTGACGGCGCCGGTCAGTGCTGCAGGATCCGGAACAGCGGCGCGCGGCGCGGGCGGCTCGCCACGGTCACGGGGCGGCGCTCGAAGAGGTCACGGACGCTCAGCGCGCGGAGCGGCTCCATCAGCGCCTCGCCGAGGACAGCGAGCGGCTCGCGGATGTCGCAGAGGGCTTCCTGGGCACAGCGCTGCTCGGCCCCTTGGCACTCGACGAGCGCCACCTCGTCTTCGAAGAGGCTGATCAGCTCGGCGAGCGAGACCGTCTCGAGCGGACGGGCCAGCCGGTACCCGCCGCCGCTGCCCTTGGCGGCCTCGACGAGGCCTGCCTTCTTGAGGCGTTGGAGGACCTTCGACAGCAGCATCTCCGGGATGCGGTAGCGCCGCGCAATTTCGGACGCCGTCACGAGCGGGGCCGTTTCGGGGGTCGCCGCGGCGAGGTCGAGGGTCGGGGCCGCCGTCGAGAGCCCCATGACGCGAAGGGCGAGCAGCGCGTACTCGGTCTTCTTGTTGAGGCGCAACATCTCAGCCGGACTCCTTGCCGCGGGTGGGAGCGAGATCGGCGAAGGTCTCGGGCAGGTCGGTCGGTCGGTGGAAGCCGGTGTAGGGGGTGAGGCGCTGGTGGTCGACGTGGGGCACCAGGGGGTCCTTGCGCAGCGAGCTGGCGCCGTCGACCCTGAGCGTGGCGCCCGTGATGTAGGCGGCTCCGCGCGAAAGCAGGAAGGCCACCGCGGCGCTCACCTCGCTCTCGGTCCCGGGCCGTGCGCTCGGGTTTCGCGTAAAGATGCTGCGCGCCATCGCCGCCACGGGGGCTGGGTAGTTGGCGAGACCGCTTGAGAGGATGAAGCCCGGGGCGACCGCGTTGACGCGCACGCCAGCCGGGGCCCACTCGATGGCGAGGGTCTGCGTCAGGTTGACGACCGCCGCGCGGGCGGCGCCGGTGTGGGCCATGCCCGGAAACCCGTTCCACATGTCTGCAACGATATTGACAATCGAACCACCGGCGCGTGACATGCCAGCATGATAAACAGCCTGTGATACGAACCAGGTCCCGTTGAGGTTGGTGTCGATGACCGCACGCCAGCCCTTGGGCTTGATGGCGGCCGCTGGCGACGCAAACTGGCCCCCAGCGTTATTGACCAGCAACCGGATCGGGCCGTGCGCAGCCCAGAGTTCCGTGATTCGCTGGGCGACAGCGTCTTCGTCGCGTATGTTGAGCGGCCACGCGACCGATTGACCGCCGTCGTCGGTGATTTCCGTCACGACCTTCGCGAGCGGCTCGGGGCGGCGGCCAGCGACGATGACGCGCGCGCCGAGGCTCGCCAGCTCGTGGGCAATACAGCGTCCGATGCCGGTCCCACCGCCTGTGACGAGGGCCGTCTCGCCCGCGAAGAGGTCGGGCGCGAAGACGGAGCGATAGCGTGTGGGGGAGCTGTCCATGGGTCGCTCTTAGCCGCGGGTGGCCCCGCGATCAAGCCCGGGGCGTTCTTGGCGCGTCTTCGGACGGAGCGAGACCACCGCGTCGCGGTTCACGGCCGAAATGCTCGCGAAAGCGCATGAGAGCATGGCCGCAGCGCGCCACCCGGGCCCGCTCCGTAGCGCTCGCGTCGGGCGGCGACGTCCGTCCGTGTCGCTCGAACCAGCCGAGACCCACAGCGTGGGCCTCGGCGTGGCCGCTTGCGTCGCGGATCTGCCGCACGCGGTGGGTCGGTCGCGGTTGGCCGCGGAGCAGCGCGAACAGCCGGGTGGCGCTGAGGCCGTAGAGATCCATGATGGTGCGTGAGGCGAAGCCGGCGCCGTGGAGCCAGTGGATGCCCGCGTGGTCGATGACCGGACGGGAGCCCCGAAGCGGACGGGGGATATAGACGGACCAGACGCCGAGGCGGGCGGCGTGATCCCGAGCCTCGCGCACGGTGGCGTGCGACAGGCGCGCCTCACTCGCGCGGAGCGGCGCCTCGGGAGCACGCGCGAACGTGATGAAGCGCAGCTTGGGGTCCGACCCGTGGGCCTCGAGCATATCGCCGATCGCGCGCAGCAGCGGCTCGGGAAAGCCGGCCTCGAGCGCGTTCCGGAACGGGAGGCGACGCGTGGCGTCGGCCGTCGCCGCCGCGACGCGTACAGCGGCCGTGGCTGGGGCGGCGGGGCGGCGGGGCGTGACTGGGGTGGGCCTGGGCTCGGGTGGGAGCGTCATGCGTCCTCGTCGGGGCATCGGGGCGTGGCGGGCTGAGAACCCGCGGAGTCTGGCGGTCACGGGTCAGACGCAGCCAGCGAGGTCCGGCGGACATGCGCATCACGTTTTTTAGTGCGCCGCCGCTCGCCGCACTGACCAGTGGACGGAACGGCCTTTTGGTAGACCATCACGCGCGGGGGCTGCAATGTTGTTGTGTGTACAGAGCGAATGGGGGTGCGAGGGACGCGTCGTCCCGGAAAACGCTGATCCTCGCGGCCGGTCGTGATAGGGCCGCGCCATGCATCGCATGACGTCCGTTTCGCCCGAACACCTCGCGTCCCTCGCGGCTTCTGTCGCGGGGAACCCCATTTCGTCAGCCCCGCCCGAGGACCTGCTGCGGTCGCCTGCGGCCCTCTCGGTCGGGAGGCTCGCGGCCGCGCATGGCCTGCACCTCTTCAACTACGAAGCCCGCGTCGAGCTGGAGTGGCCCGAGACGTGGCTCCCCGAGGATCGCCCGGATCTCTCGGTGGACGGCCTGCCTCCCGCGTGGGACCGGGGTGTGCTTCCCGAGCCGAAGTATGCGGCCTTTCGGCACGATCTCCTGACGGGCAGCCTGCATCCCGGGCAGCGCTCGAAGTGGACCGCCCATGAGCTGGCGCACGGGCTTGTCGGGTTCGCGTGGGACCCGGAAGGCTCGACGCTGTTCCATGCCCTGGCGGCCCGGCTGGCCGAGGCGCTTCCGGTCGCGCTCTGGTATTTCTGGGACGAGGCGTGGCTGCATCGGTGCCCGCGCCACGCGTCGGCCCGTCTCGTCGGTACGGGGTGGTGCCCCGACTGCGAACGCGCAGGGCGGACGCCGTTTTTCGCGCCTGCGCCCCCCGAGGGTGCGGTCCGCGATGCTGATGCTGCGCGCTGGCTAGCCGATGGGCTGGACTTCCTGCGGCGCGAGGTGGACGCGACGCTCGCGGCGGCGAAGCGCGGGACACCGGTCTTCACGCCGTGGGGGAGCCTCGATCTGATGGCGGACGGGCTGGCCTATGCGGGGGCCCACGCACCCCGCCTTCGGTCGCCGGAATTCCAGAGCTGGATCGCGCGTTTCTGCGCGCCCGACCCGGTGCGGGCGGGGTGGCATGCGACGCTCGAGGGCCTGGCCGAGCGTGTGATGGCTGTCGCGGAGGCCGTGCTGCACGGGACTCCGCTGCCAGCTGGCGTTGGGCGAGGCGCGCTCGGACATGTCGCGGCGGAGCTTGGGATGCGGATCCTGCAGGTGACGGCGGACACGGACGGCGAATGCTGGCAGGACCTCGACCGACTCGTGGTGCGGCTCGCTGCGGCGAGTCAGGCGGACGGGGCGGGAGACTCCGAAGCGGCCGCGGAGGCCATTGGCCAGACGATGGCCGACTGGGAGACACTGCACGCCGAGTACGAGTTGCCGGACGCCGACATGATGTTTGCGGTCGGGACGCTGTTGCCAAATTGCGCTGGGCAGACGGTGCCACGGGGGCTGGGCCTGAGGTCGCTTCGGACGGGGCTCGGCACGGTCTGCGGTCGCACAGTGGCGCTGCTGGAGGCGGCCGGCGAGTTGACGCCCCTCGACGACGAGACGCTGCCCCATGCGGATTTGATTGCGCGCTTTGCATGCGAATGCGCTCCGTCGCGGGAGCGGCTCGGTCGGCGTTTCGCGTCGTGGCTCAGCGACGCGGGGCATCCGCTTGCCGATGTGGCACGACTCGAGGCCGCGATCGGTTGCGTCGAACCACCCGACCCAATGCTCCTGACGCTCGGGTGGGACGGGGCAGACCCGGACGGGCTCGCGCTCGCGCGGGGTGTCGAGCTGGTCGAGAGCCATCGCGACACCGCGGCCATCGTGATGCACGAGGAGACGCCCGAGGTGGTCGACCGCGGGCCGCGCGCGTGGCTCGTGCGGCG
>SYAK01000082.1 GCA_005788935.1 Pseudomonadota bacterium | reverse complement strand
CGGGGCGCGTCGGGCAGGGAGGAGCGTCATGGCATCCCGCAGCGACGAGCCTGATTTCAGCGTTCAAGACCCCCGCCACAGCGCCGGATCGACCATCCGCGGGCTGCCGCGCGCCTACCTCGAGGCCTACGCCGAGCTGTTGCGCTCGTCGCTGCCGCACGCCGTCTACGTCTGTGACGCACAGACCGGCCGCGTCAAGTACCTGAACAGCTTCAACAGCTTCGACCTCGGCTACACGCCCGAGGAGATGGCCTCCTTCGGCAACCCGCCGCTCGCCATCATGCACCCCGACGACGTCCGCAAGGTCCCCGAGACGCTGCAGCGCTTCGTGCGCGAGCCCGAGGTCGACATCTACACGACGGAGGTGCGCCTGCGGGCCCGGGACGGCGCCTGGCACACCTTCCGCACCTGCGACATGGTCCTCGAGCGGTCCGATCAGGGGCAGGTCCTGTTCATCATGGGCACCTCCCACGACGTGACCGAGCTGAAGGCCCCGAACCCGCAGCGTGCGCAGGCGATGAAGGTCGAGGCCATGGGGCGGGTGGCCGGCTGGATCGCACATGATTTCGGGGCCACGCTCACGAACCTCGGGGCGCGACTCGCAGACGCCCGCGCCACGCTGTGGGACCCGACCGAGGCTGAGCGCGCCCTGCAGGCCGCGACAGAGGCCCTCGCCGACGCCGAGCGACTCCACCAGCGTCTCACCGGTTTCGCGGACCAGCAGCGCGGACGCCCCGAGACGCTCGCGCTGTCCGAGCTCCTGACGGAGGCCTCACCGCTGCTCCGCAGCCTCTTCTCCCACCGTCTGCTGCACCTCGATCTCCGGCCGACGCCGGCCATCCGCGCGCGGCGCAACCGACTGCTCGAGGTCATCGTCCAGCTCGCGGGCAACGCCTCCCCCGAGACCGCCGCGCTCGTCATCCACTGCAGCACGAGCGGACCGCCCGCCCGACGCGGCCTCGAGCCGACTGGCGACGCTGGCGACGAGCGGTGGGCCGTGCTGCGGATCGAGGAGCATCTCCGTGCCCCCGCGCCCGATGAAGACGGGGTCGTCCCGCGGCTCCCCACGACCCCGATGCTCGGCCTCGGCCTCGACACGGCGCGCGAGCTCATCGGCGACATGGGCGCGGTCGTCGAGGTCACGCACCTCGATCTCCGCGCCTGCAAGCTCGAGCTGCGCTTCCCGCCCGTGCGCTCGCCGTCCCCCGCGACCGACGTGAGCCCGCGCGTCCCGCTCGAACGCCCGACCGCGTCCGAGCACCCGTCGAAGCCCCGCACCGCCAACCGCGTCCCCGCGGCGCACGAGCCCGGGTCAACCCTGCGGATCCTCATCGTGGAAGACGACGCGGTGCTGCTCGAGCTGACACGCCGCATGGTGACACGCGCGGGCTATGACGCCGCCTGCGCAGACAGCGGTGAGGCCGCCCTCGCGCTGTGGGAGGCCGACCCGGAGACCGTGGCGGTCGTCGTGACCGACGTCGTGATGCCGGGGATGAGCGGGCTCGAGCTGGCGTCGCGCCTGATGCGTGACCGCCCCGACGTGCCGATCATCTTTGCGTCGGGCTTTCTGCAGGACGAACTCACGCGGACGTCGTTGCAACTCCAGCGTTCGAATGTCGCCTTCTGCGACAAGCCCTTCAAGCCTGAGGACCTGCTCGGGGCCATCACGCGGCTGCTGCAGAGCCCCTGACGAGCGCCTCAGTCGTCGTCACCGTCGTCCCCGTGGGGCGCGGGGCTCGTGGGTACGCCCGCCCCTTGAGGGGAGGGCTCGAGGGCACCCGCCTTGACGTGGGCGAGCGCCGCCCCGTGGACGTAGACCAGCTCGCCGCCGCTGTGGCCGGCCCGCACCGCCGCGAACGCCACGGCACCACCGGCCGCAAGCGTCACGAGCGCCACAGGGATGCGGGCGCGCGCGGCACCCTCGGAGGCAGCCACGAGGCCACCGACGGTGGCGACAGCCGCCCCGACGACCGCGAGCACCATCAGCAGCTCGGCCGCCTCTTCGTGGCGTTCGAGCGGGCCCTCGCCCGTGATGGCCTCGACGCGCGCTTCATCGAGCTCGCCAGTCTCCATCGCGACGAACGACGACACGGCGAGCCCGGCGAAGAGGGACGCGACAAGCCAGGCGAGGCCGAGCGACGCGCGTCGCCGCAGCAGCACAATCAGCAAGGCGAGCGCCAGAAGCGGCGCGAGCATCGCGAGGACGACCGGAAAGTGGACGATGATGGGGTGCAGCGGGAGCTCGGACATGGGCCGCCTTGGGACCGGTTCAGGACGGGGCCGACGGGGCCCCTCGAACGGATTCTAGCAAGAAGTGTACCGGATGGCGCGGCTTGTGCCCGCGCTCGCGCGCCACCTGTGAACGGCAGGAATAACCCGTCACCGCGACGGGTGCATCTGGCGCCGCTGGCAGCGCCCGGTCCCAGGACATCTCGAAGATGCCCGCCGACTCGACGCGGTGCTCCGCCTCGTGCCCGAACGCCCCGCTCATGCCGCAGCAGCCGACCGCGCGCGGGGCGGCGTCGAGCCCGAAGCGCGCGAAGACCTCCCGCCACAGGTGGTCGGAGGTCGGGAGCAGCGCGCGCTCGGTGCAGTGGCCGAAGAGGGCGACTGGGCGGCGGGCGCGCTCCGAGAGCCCCGCGGGGACGGTCGTCTTGGCGAGGAATTCCTGCAACAACAGGACCTTTGGAGGGGCATCGCCGGAGGCCCTCAACGCGTACACATACTCGTCGCGGTAGGTCAGCGTGACGGCGGGGTCGAGCCCGACGAGCGTCGCGCCCGTCGCGGCGAGGCGGGTCAGCGTCCGCTGGTTCCGCTGCACGAGCCGCTCGAAGCGGCGCAGGAAGCCCTTGACGTGCAACCCCTTGCCGTTTTCGAAGAACGGAGCGAGCGCAACCTCGCAACCGAGCGCCTTCAAGAGCTCGATAGTCGCCACGACCAGCTCGGGCTCGTAGAACGACGTGAAGGCGTCCTGCAGCAGGATGACGCGCGGCGCGGCGGTCGCGGGACCGGCCTCGAGGCGGACGGGCTCGAGGAGGCCGAAGCCCTTGTCGGCGAGGCGCTGCTTCAGCGGGAGCGGGTCGATCGCGGGCGAGTCGACGAGCCCGACGAGGCCCCGCAGCACCCGCTGCGTCAGCGGGCGCTGCATGAGCCACGACGCGAACCTCGGGAAGCGCCCCATCCAGACGAGCGCCCCTTCGAGGCCGCCGATGAGATGGTCGCGCAGTCGGCGCGGATATCTGTCGTGATAATGGGCAAGGAAGTGCGATCGAAACGCTGGCACGTCGACCTTCACCGGGCACTGCGTCGCGCAGGCCTTGCAGGCGAGGCAGCCGTGCATGCTGCGCGCCACGTCGTGCGAGAAGTCATACTGGCCAGTCCGTTTGCGGAGGCCGTTCCAGAGCCGGATCGGCAGCTTCAGGAGCCGCTTCGGCCCGCTGTCCGGGTGGCGGTCGGCGATGGGGTGACCCGCGCGTCCAAGCTGCCTGAGCCACTCGCGCATGACGCCCGCGCGCCCCTTCGGGCTGTGGACACGGTCACGCGTCGCCTTCGACGACGGGCACATGATTTGGTCCGGATCCCACTGAAAGCACTGACCATTCCCGTTACAGTCGAGCGCCTTGTCGAAGGCGGCCTGATCGCTCGGCGCCACCTCGCGGTCGAAGTGCCCGCGCAGCGGCTGGTCGATCGTTGCGAGCTCGGACCTGCGGCCGGGCGGGGTCGCGATCTTGCCGGGGTTCAGGCGGTTCCCCGGGTCGAACACGGCCTTGATGTCGCATAAGACATCAAAGAGGTCACCAAATATTGCGGGGCTGTACTCCGAACGGAACCCCTTGCCGTGCTCGCCCCAGATGACTCCGCCGTAGCGCTGGCAGAGCGCCGCCACCTTGTCCGAGATGCGGCGGAGGCGCGCCTCGTCGGCGGGGTCGCGCAGGTCAAGCGCGGGGCGGACGTGCAGGCAGCCGACGTCGACGTGGCCAAACATGCCGTAGGTCAGCCCCTCTGCCTCGAGGAGATCCCTGAATTCACGGACATAATCGGCGAGGCGCTCGGGCGGGACCACCGTGTCCTCGACGAAGGGGACGGGCTTGCGGCGCCCCTCCGTGTTGCCGAGCAGCCCGACGCCCTTCTTGCGCAGGTTCCAGAGGGCGTCGCGATCGGCGTCCGAGGCGGCGACCGACCAGTGGGACGGCCAGCCCGGCTCGCCTACGTGGCGCTCGCAGTCGGCGATGAGCGCGGCGAGGCGGCGCTCGCAGTCGGCGGCGTCGGTCCCCTCGTACTCGACGAGGTTGATGGCCCGCGTCGGCGGCGTGCGCTCGGGCAGGTAGCGCGCCACGCTGTGGATGATGACGTCACGGCGCGCGAGACCGAGGACCTTGTCGTCGATGGTCTCGATGGCCGACGGGTTCGACGCGACGACGGACCGGGCCGACGCCAGCGCCGCGTGGAAGTCCGGAAACTCGAGGACGGCGAGGCGGCGGGCGGTCGGCAGCCGCGTCATGCGGACACGGGCGCGCGTCACGAGGCCAAGCGTCCCCTCGGCGCCGGTCAGCAGCCAGTGCAGCCCGATGCCCCCTGTCTCCGGGTCGAAGACGCGCGCCACGTTGTAGCCGGTCACGAAGCGCTGCAGCTTCGGGACTCCGTCGAGGAAGCGCTGCCGGTTGTCGCGGGCGAGCGGGGCGAGCACCGAGAGCAGCCGGCCAAGCGGGGTGCCGGCCTGCTGCTCGGCGAGGGCGGCCTCGGGTGTCATCGCCTCGAGCCAGACGCGCTCGCCAGTCACGAGGACCACCTCGAGCCCGACGACGTGCTCGGAGGTCTTGCCATAGACCCGCGAGCCCTGGCCGCAGGCGTCGGTCGCGATCATGCCGCCGACGGTCGCCCGCGAGGACGGCGACAGATCCGGGGCGAAGAAGTGACCGTGGGGAGCGAGCAAGGCGTTCAGCTGGTCGCGGACGACGCCGGGCTCGACGTCGATCGTGCCGCGCTCCCAGTCGGGGTCGCCGATGGCCGTCATGTATCGGCCAAGGTCGACGATGAGACCGGTCGTCAGCGACTGGCCGTTCGTCCCGGTGCCGCCGCCGCGGGCCGTGAAGGTGAGGCGCGCGAAGGGCGGCTCGGAGGCGACCTTGAAGAGGCGCTCGACGTCCTCGGCGGAGCGCGGATAGACGATGGCTTGCGGCAACAGCTGGTAGACGCTGTTGTCGGTCGCCCCGACGATGCGGGTGGCGTCATCGCAGGCGAGGTCGCCGGTGAAGCCGGCGCGGCCAAGCGCGGCGAGGTAGTCGCGCGTCGTCTGGTGGGCGGGCTCGAGCTCGGTGAGGCGCGGGATCATGGGCGGGCTGTTAGCAGAGCCGCCCGACGGATTCCAGCCAGACGACGTTCCTCAGCGGCCCGCGGCCTTCGCGAAGGCTTCGCGCTCGGCCACGGGGTAGAGGGCTGGCTTGACGACGCTGTCGGGAACGAGCACGTCACCGCGTCGCGAACCGCGCGCGATGAGCAGGATTGCGAGACCGAAGAGGCCGATGGCGATCCACTGACCAGGCGTCAGCCCCGCGTAGCGCTCGTCGACGGCGCGCAGGAAGTCGAGGCCGAAGCGGAACGGCATGTAGGTCAGCACAAAGACGGCCACGTACCAGCCCTTGAAGCGCGGTGTCTGGCGCTGCAGGTGGAAGTACGCCGCCATCACCACCGACCAGATGGCCTCGTAGAACCCGAGGTTGTGGCGCAGGCCGGGCCCGACGTCCTTGCCGTCGCCGGCGTAGTCCATGCCGAGGAAGAACGTCGTCTCGTAGCCAGGGTGGTCGAAGGCGACCGTGCAGCCGAGGCGACCGAAGATCCACGCGAACGTGAAGCCGTAGATGAGCGCGTCGGCGTAGGGCAGGAACGGCAGCCCGGGGCGCCGACGGAAGTACCACCAGACGCCCAGCGCCCCGCCCACGAAACCGCCGAAGCTGCTGATTCCGTTCCATATTTCGAGCAGGTACAGGGGGCGCTTGATGAATTCCTCGGGGTAGTACGCGAGGACGTGGACGAAGTGGGCCCCGATGAAGCCTGGGACGACAGCCCACAGGGCGAGCTGACTGATGACCGCCTCGGAGGCGCCGAGCTCACGGGCGCGACGCCCCGCGAGGATGGAGCCGACGACGATGCCGAGTCCGACGAGGAAGCCGAAGGCGTGGAGCTTGAGCCCGAAGAGGTCGAGCGGCGGCAACGGGAAGAGGCCAGCGAGGACAGGCGGCAGGTCGGTCACGGCGGGCTCCAGTTGGCAGGTCCAGGGCGGCGGGTCCTAGCAGACGGCTGGCGCTCGACGACAGCGAAAACGACCAGCATCATCTTGCGCACAAGAGGTACGCCAGCCATGGCCGACTCACGCTGCACTCGGCTCGGCCGTCTCGCGGTCCATGTCGCGGGTGACCGCCTGCAGGCCGTGGGCCGCGATCGCCTCGGCGAACATCGCGAGCATGCGCGGCGGCTCGGACTCGCGCAGCACCTCGACCCGCAGTTCCGAGCGCCCCGGGAAGCCGCGCAGCAGACGGGCGAGCATCATCTTCATGCGCCCAGGTGCGACGTTCGGCGGGTAGGTCGCGTGCAGCAGCTCGAGATACAGGGCGAGCGCGTCGTGGGTCTCGCCCCACGTCGGCCGATAGGCGGGCCGCCCCTCCCAGGCGTCACGGATCTGTCTGAAGATCCAAGGGTTCCGCACGGCGGCACGCCCGATGAGGAGGCCGTCGCAGCCGGTCCCGTCGAAACGCTCGCGGGCGTCGGCGGCGGTCGAGACGTCGCCCGAGCCGAGGATCGGGATGCGGGCGGTCTGCTTGAGCGTCCGGACGATCCCCCAGTCAGCCTGCCCCTGGTAGAGCTGCATGCGCGTGCGACCATGGATCGCGAGGGACTGCGCTCCGGCCTCCTCGGCGCGCCGCAGCGTCTCGGGCGCGTTCAGGCTGTCGGCGTCCCAGCCGTTGCGGCATTTCAGCGTCGTCGGGATCTTCACGGCCCGCGCGACCCCTTCGACGATGGCCGAGAGCCGAGGCAGATCGCGCAGCAGACCGGCACCTCCGCCGCGACGGCAGATCTTGGGCTCCGGGCAGCCGGCGTTGATGTCGACGAGGTCCGCCCCGTGAGCCTCGACCATCTTCGCGGCCTCGACCATCGTCGCGGGGTCGGACCCGTAGAGCTGAATCGAGACGGGGCGCTCCGACTCATGGAACGACATCCGGACAGCCGCCCGCAGCTGGCCGCGCGTCAGCATGTCGACGTTGATGAACTCGCTGACGACGAGGCCGACCGCGTCCCCGGAACAGGCCTGCACGAGGCGTCGGAAGGGCGAGTCGGTGACACCGCTCATGGGTGCAAGCACGAGGCCGGGAGCGACGCGGACGGGCCCGACGACATAGCCGGGGAGCGGGCGCGGGCCTTCGGACGGGAGGGCCATGGAGGCTTGGGACATCATGCGGGCTCGTCGTCGGGAGTGCGGGCGGGCTGGGCCTGACGCAGACGACGGTACAGGGTCGCACGCGAGACGCCGAGCGCCATCGACGCGCGGCCGACGTTTCCGTTCGCGAGGGCGAGCGCGCGCGAGAAGAGGGCGTGTTCGACGGACGCGAGGCTCGGCAGCTCGGCAAGCGAGGGATAGAGCGCTGTCAGCGCCTCGGTCAGCGGGTCGCCCGGGCCCGCTGCGTCCGCTTGGCTCGGCGCGGAGAGGCCCGACACCGCAGAGGCTGGGGCGCTCGGCTGGTCGCCGAGGCGGCCGAGAAAGTCGTCGGGCAGGTCGTCGGGGCGGACGAGGTCGTGAGCGGCGACGAGGACCGCGCGACTGATGACGTTCTCGAGCTCTCGGACGTTGCCAGGGAACGGATGCCGCTCGAGAATGGCGAGGGTCTCGGGCGCGAGGCCGAGCGGCGCCTTGTGCTCTTCGGCACAAAACCGCGCGAGGAAGTGTCGGGCGAGCAGCTGAACGTCCCCTTCGCGCGCGCGAAGGGGCGGAAGGGAGATGGGGAACACTGCGAGCCGATAGTAGAGGTCCTCGCGAAAGGTGCGGGACTCCACCATCGCCGAGAGGTCGCGGTGGGTCGCCGAGATGATGCGGACGTCGACAGGGCGCAAGGCGGTCCCGCCGACCCGCTCGATCTGGCGGTCCTGGAGTACGCGAAGCAGTTTCGCCTGAAGGTGGGGCGGCATCTCGCCGATCTCGTCGAGGAAGAGCGT
>SYAK01000081.1 GCA_005788935.1 Pseudomonadota bacterium | reverse complement strand
TCCTTGAAGCGCGCGAGGCCGGGTGCGAGCAGGACCGCCGCGCCCAGCAGCTTCCAGGCGCCGAGCCAGCGCGGGAACCAGGCGGGGAAGCCCAGGTGCGCCATGCTCTCGAGGAGCTCGGGGGGCGACATCAGGTTCATGAGGCCCGAGCCCGCGAACGCGAGCCCGACGAGGGCGGTGAGGATCCAGTAGCCGACCTTGCGCTTGTCCATCCGAGGACTCCGGGGTGCAGGTGAGGGAGAGAGAGGGCGGGGCGTCGCCCCGTTGTCCTAGGCCCGTGCGTCATGTGTCGCAAGTGTGGACTTTGGGCCATGACTCGGTCATTTTCATCACAGATGATCGGGGGGCGCATGGGCGAGGCAGGAGAAGGCTTCGAGGTCTTCGTGCAGGTCGTGGAGTCGGGCAGCGTGTCGGCCGCGGCGCGGGTGCTCGGGGCCCCGCGCGAGACCCTGAGCCGCCAGCTCGCCCGCCTCGAGGAGCGGCTCGGGGTGCACCTGCTGCACCGCAGCACGCGCCGCCTGCTGCCCACCGCTGCTGGCGAGGAGCTGTTCGCGCGGGCGCGGCCGCTCGTCATGGCGGCCCGCGAGGCCGAGTCGGCCATGCGACAGCGCGACGCCACGCCGCGTGGCCTGGTCCGTCTGAGCGTCCCGCCAGGTCCTATCGCGGTTCGTGTGGCCATGGCGCTCGGCCGCTTCTTGTGCCGCTGGCCCGAGGTCCGGATCGAGCTCACGGCCGCGTCCCGTCACGTCGACCTCGCCGCCGAGGGCTACGACCTCGCGCTGCGGGCTGGCACCGTCCGCGACCCGTCGCTCATCGCCCGCCGCCTGTGGGTCGCCTTGCCATGCGCGGTCGCGAGCCCCGCCTACCTCGGCCGACGCGGCACCCCGGACACGGTCGACGCGCTCTCCGCCCACGACTGCATCCTCGGGATGGGCGGCGGAGAGCGGCCCGTGCGGCGCTGGCCCCTCGCTTCGGGCGGGGAGGTCGCTGTGGACGGCCCCTTCGCCTCCGACAGCATGGAGGCGCAGCTCGCCGCGTGCCGCGAGGGGCTCGGCATCGGGCTCTTCCCGAGGATCGCCGGTGTCCTCGACGACCTGGAGCACGGCCGCCTCGTGGAGCTGCTACCGGGGAAGCTCGGGGTCGAGGTCTCGCTGTCACTGGTCGCGCTCGAGCGGGCGCGCATGCCGGTGCGGGTGCGGGCCGTCTTTGACCACCTCATCGACGCCCTCGGCGACGGCGACAGCGCGGCCGCCTTAGCCAGGCTCGAGGCATCCGCGCGCCGAGTCGCCAAGGGTGCGCACCCCCAAAAGCCGCGTCCGCCCCGCGACTGACCCAACGTGGGGGACCGTCCCGAGGTCTCGCTCGCGGTCAGGGGCCAATGGCCCCCCGCGAGCGAGCGTGCTTCGGGGGCCCGGTCTTCCCGCAATCGGGCGTCAGTTGCCGCCCGCCGGGACCGTCATGGCCCAGGCCCGCGCGATGTTGCCGCGCGCCCCGAGGTTGCTCTCGTTCTCGAAGGCCTCCTGCAGGACAGCGGCCAGCTCGGGCAGGGGTGCACCCCCTGCGAGGCCATTCGTCGGGAGGTTCAGGATGACGCCCGGCGAGCCGGTCCCAAGGGTCCTGGCCAGCACCTCGCGCACGCTCTCGTCGTCGCTGTTGAAGAGCTTCTTGATCGCGGGCAGCGCGGAGGCGTCGCCGAGACGCGCCGCCATCGCGGCCACGACCGCATGGACGCGACCGGCCTTGTCCTTGACGCCGAGCGCGAAGACCGGCTTCTTCACGGCGGCCACGATCCGCTTGCCGACAGCGGAGTGCGCGTAGGTCGGCAGGAGCGTCGCGTGCTCCCATGCGGGGTCCGCTTCAGCGCCGCCAAGGTGTGCGATGACCTCCTTCTCGGCCTTCTTGTCGCCGCTCAGCGCGACCGCCACGATCGCGGCCGCGTGGTCGGTCCGGTCCGGGCTGCCCGCGAAATCCTTCGCGGTCTGGACCCATTCGTCCCGGGCGTCCGCGTTGCCAAAGGCCGCGGCGACGACGGGCGTCATCCACTCGCTGCCAAGGCGCGCGCGCTTGAGCTTGCCGCCCGGCCCCTTCTCGCCCAGCTTGATGAGGTACCAGGCGCAGGTCTGGCGCGCGGGCTCCACTCCCCGGACCTCGTTGCGCTCGATGTCGAAGACGGCCGTGCAGGCCCCGACGAGGCTGCGGTCATTCCACTGGCCGAAGAGCGCCGCGCCAGCCTTGAGCGCGTCCATCGTGTACTCGCTGTCGGGCTCGAACGTCGCCATCTCGACGACCTTCGGCGCGAAGGCGCGGTCGTTGTACCAGCCGATCATGCGCACGAGCAGCCCGCGCGAGGAGAAGCCGGCGCGCTTCCAGACGTTTTCGTCCGAGAAGAACGTCTCGATGAGCGGCTTGTGGGCCGCGTCACGCCGCAGGGCGAGCGGCTCGAAGGACGGCGTGAAGGCGCGGCAACCCCATGAACCGACGCAGAAACGGGACTCGAGGCCGCTCGCCTCGGGCGAGACCGCGAGCCCCTCCTCGACAAGTGGCAGCGGGAGCGGCTGGGTCCCGAGGATCGCGTCCTTGAAAAAGCGGCTCCCGACGACACCGTCGCCGCCGACGATCTTCTTGTCACCGATCAGCCAGTCCTTGAGGTAGCCGAACTCGCCGGTCCCCTTGATGGCCTCTCCCTAGGCCTCGCTCTCCTCGGCTCTGGCGTCGAAGGGGGCCAGTGTCGCCGCTGCGCCGATGACGGCAATCGGGATAAGATTCGAGATCTTCATGATAACCTTGTTCTTGCCGTCGGGTACGCGGTCCGAGGTCGACTCGGACACCGAATCGTGGTCGATAATCGATACGTGATCTGGTTTTTGGCAAGGTCAACTCGGACCGAATCTGGCGTCGGTGGACGGGGGCCTGACGCTTGACCGCCTCGCGCCTCGCGCGCCTGCATGCGGGGGATTTCACACGCACCGGCGGGGGACTTCGCACGCACCTTCGCCGCGTGCGGGCGCTTGCGCGCCACCAGGACCGGTCGTCCCGCCACGTCACGCCCAGCGGGCGAGGCTTTGGGCTCGGCGGGCGGCCAAGCCGGGCGCGCGTGACGCCCGATACGCGTCCCCCCCGCGACGCGCCCAACATGGCATGGCGTGGCGTCACATGTGGAGGGGAGGGTCTCTCGTCGGCCGCGTGCGTTGGCCACGTCGCGGCCTTCGTACCGGTGCCCCCTGCGCGTCCGCCCAGGTCAGGGCCCAAGTGCCCCCGCACCACCTCCGCCGAGCCTTACTCCAGCCGCACCTCGGCGCCGGCTGCGAGCTGCGCGAGGACGCGCCGATGGCGTCCGTGGCCCGTCACCTCGTCGTTCCAGAGCTCGGTGGCGATGAGGAAGTCCCCGTCCTGCTCGACCCGCCACCCCGCCTGCAGTCCCGCGCAGAAGGTCCCGAGGTCCTCGTGGCGCCCCCGCTTCGTGGGCGCGAGCCACGTCAGCCCCGGCGCGTCCCCCGCCATCCCCGTCACGGCGCCGACCGCGATCGTCTCGCTGCGCCCCGCGGCATCGGTGACGACGACCGCCATCTGGCCGCCGAGGCAGTCGCCGACAGCGTCGGGTGGTGCCACGCGGTCGACTGACACCCTGACCGTCAGCGGCGCGGTCATCGCGCGCAGGTCGGCCGCCTTGATCCGGTCATCCTCCCACCCCGCAGTGCTCGTACGCATGTCTTCGAGCACGACGCGCAGCGCCCCGTCGTCAAGCCGCACCTTCAGGACCTTCTGTCCGTGGTCCGCGTAGCTCCCGCTGCGCCAGCGCTGCGTGAAGGTCACGACCGTGACGCCGGGCGTGGTGTCGGCGGAGACCGTGACCCCGTCCGCCGCGACCTCCATCCGCCGCTCGAACATTGTCGCCCGGTCGGCCTTCCAGCCCGCGAGGTCGAAGGTCTTCGGCGCCCCTGTGGCCGTGCGCCGCACGCCCTTGAAGTCGGGCGCATAGAGGGCGGCGTAGCGGCCGAAGTCGCCCGTGTTCTGGGCCTCGAGCCATTGCGCCACGAGCGCCGCGACCGCTGCGCGGAGGGCGTCGGGGACGCTGGCGGCGACATCCTCGGCTGTCTCCCCGGGGGCGGTCGCTGGCGGCGTGGGCGTGGGTGGTGCGGGTGTGGCCTCTGGCGTCGTCGTCGCGGCGGGCGTGGCGGCTGGCGCTGGCACCAAGGGCGGGGTGGATGCGGACGTCGGGGTCGCTCGGGGCGAGGCCTCACGTCCGCAGGCCGGGAGGAATCCGGTCGAGACGAGGAGGCCCGCGAGGTGGGCGGAGAAGCGGCTGTTCATCAGGTTTTCCAGGCCGAAAGGGCGGCAGCAGCGGGTTAGGCGGGGGCGCCTGGCCCTGACTCGGATGACGCCTGCGCGGCGGCCACGCTCCCACGCCGCCCCTTGCGCGGCAAGTCCGCACGCGTGCAGCCCCTCGGTCGCGGCCGGACGCTGGTGCTCTGCGGGCCCTCGCCCGCGTGGCGCCGCCTCGCGCGAGACCTGTTCGCTGCGCGCCACATGACCTGGCGGCGTGCCCGCTCCGGGCCCCGCCGACCTGATGCGACCCGACGCGAGCCCCTCCGCCATCGGGGGCCATCTCCCGAGGTGTCCCGAGTCGCGCCGAGGTCCCTGTCTGAAACAGGATGTTTCATTTCTGAATCATTTTGTGCCACGCTTTGAAACAAAAGGTTTCAAAGCCGGACTTGGCGCCAGCGCGTCGTCCCGAGGCGACCTTCCGCCACCGCGCAGGGCCCCCTTGCCCAGCTCGCGATCGGGACTTATATCCCCGCGCGCTTCGTTCTGGGGGCCGCCGCCCGCGCCGTCCACGGCGTCCCCACGACGAACGCCCCCCATCTGCCACGGAGCCCGCCATGTCTCGAGATATCGGTGTCCTCAATGACCTCGTGAAGGCCGAGAGCGCGTTCGTCGACGAGGTCTCGTCCGAGGTCCAAAAGGTCATCGTCGGCCAGCAGGCGATGGTCGAGCGCATCCTCATCGGCCTTCTGACGGGCGGCCACGTGCTGCTCGAAGGCGTCCCCGGCCTCGCCAAGACGACGACGGTCAACGCCATCGCCCAGACGATCCAGGCCCGCTTCCAGCGCATCCAGTTCACCCCCGACCTGCTGCCTGCCGACCTCATCGGCACGATGATCTACAACCAGCAGTCGGGTGGCT
>SYAK01000080.1 GCA_005788935.1 Pseudomonadota bacterium | reverse complement strand
CAACCTCGCGCAGACCTGCGACTCGCAGGGCCAGTGGCAGACGACCGACTCGTGCGTCAACGCCTGCCTCGGGGCCGGCTCCTGCGGCGGCGTCTGCCGGCCCGGCGCCACGCGCTGCACCGGCCAGAACGCGGAGACCTGCGACCAGACCGGCCAGTGGGTCGCGACCCCGTGCACGAACGTCTGCCAGAACGGCAGCTGCACCGGCGTCTGCACGCCGGGCGCCGCGCGCTGCAACGGCGCCCAGTCCCAGTCGTGCAACGCGAGCGGCCAGTGGACGACGACCCAGACCTGCCCCTACGTGTGCTCGGGCGCCGGCACCTGCTCGGGCCAGTGCGCGCCCGCCAGCACGCGCTGCAGCGGCACGACGCCCCAGACCTGCGACCAGGCCGGCCTCTGGAGCTCGCTCGCCGACTGCACCTACGCCTGCCAGAGCGGCGCCTGCACCGGCGTCTGCCGCCCCGGCGGCACCCGCTGCGTCGGCAACGCGGCCCAGTCCTGCGACGCGACCGGCCAGTGGCAGACGTCCCAGACCTGCCCGTACGTCTGCGCAAGCGGCACCTGCGGCGGCGTCTGCGTCCCGGGCACCACCCGCTGCAGCGGCAACACCCCCCAGACCTGCGACAGCGCTGGCCAGTGGAGCGGGTCGACCGCATGCAGCGGCACGACGCCGGTCTGCAGCAGCGGCGCCTGTGTTCGCCAGTACTGCGGCGACGCGACCGTCGACTCGGGAGAGCAGTGCGACGATGGCAACGGCTCTGTCTGTGATGGGTGCGAGTCATGTCAATATCGACGGTGGCTAGCCCTGCCGTCGGGGGCGAAGGGCGTCGTCGCGTCGCTCGAGACGAGTCTCCCACAGCAGGATGCATGCTATGAGGCGTGGGTTCGTACAACCAGCACGTTCACGGATGCCATCTTCATGGCCGCGACCCGCTCTCCCACGGAGTCCAACTTCATCCTGCGGTGCTACGTTCAGGGGTCGCGTCTGCAGTTCGCCGTGCAGAGCAGCACCGCCAGCGCCATCATCATCGAGGTCACAAAGGCCTGTGGCGATTCACAGTGGCATCACGTGGCGGCCTGCCGGGACGTCGAGGGTAGCGCCACGACCTTGACGCTGTTCTGGGACGGGCAGCTCATCGGCAGCAAGGCTGGCGCCACGACCGCGATCGGGCCACGCACCTCGGTCGTGTTCGGCGGGGTCAACTACGCCGCCGATGGCCTTGGTGGGCAAATCGACGAGGTCCGCATCTCGAGCGCCGTGCGCTACGTCACCAACTTCACGCCGCAGCGGCGGCTGGAGTCCGACGTCAACACGACGGCGCTCTTTCACTTCGACGAGACCTCCGGGACGGCCTTCACGAGCGTCCAGGGTCACACGGGAACCCTCTCGGGGAGCGCGGCCTGGCAGACCGACACCGGATATCTCTCCGGCTACTGCGCGAGCGAGGCTGCCAGCTGCGCTGATGGAAGCATCGAGTTGGGAAGGTCCGCTTGGGGTCGTGCCGACATCGTATTTTGTCGAACCTCAACGCTGCAAATGCCGGACGCGGCGGCCACGGCATGCGGGAGCGACAGTCATCTTTGTTCGAGTGCCGAATTGGTTAACAGGAACGATGGATTCGTACCCCCAGCCGGTCTTCGAATGCAGGCAACGCTGTTGGAGTCTGGATGTCTGGCGACTCATTATGACCCCGTGTCGGAAGGTCATGATCTGCGGTCGGATCTTGTTCGCGGCGATACGCCGATGACATCCGTATGCCCTGGCGCGCTCGGAACTCCATGGGGTCGTCAATGGGGTCCCGGTTACTATGGCGGAAACGGCGCGTGGGGGCTCACTGGCGCACTCTGCTGCCGTTAGTACATATTGAAGCCGAAAGCGCGCCAAGTCTGTTTGGCGGCACTCACCCCGTGGCTGGGTTGCCGCCTGGATAGTGCAAAATCCGGAGATCGATACGGCGCTGTCCCTCAAAGAGGCCGCGCACAGCAAGTACACCTTACTGTCCGGCGGATCCACGCGCTTAGGAATACAACCGGAGTGGGGCTTTCGAGGCCCAGGTTCGGAGAGGGCGCTGGGCGCTCCTTGAGGGCGTGAGCACACAAGCGATGCCACGCGATTCCGGCACCTGCTGTCGCTCGGGCCCGCCGAGAAGCCGCAGAGGCCGGGGGTCGTTCCCGAGTCCGGAGGGGCAGGGAGCGGCCACCGTGTTCCGACGGGGCGCCATACAGGCGCGCCCCGTCGGATCATTCGAGAGTCCGCCCGGGGCGTCGATTCGGTTGTGACCGGAGCATCTGGCTCGCGCCGGGCCGCGTACCCCGAGGTTCACCGTCTCAGTGGGCCCGGCCGGGGGTCGCGAGCGGATCCGGGACGTAGGTGCGCTCGATGAAGCGGCGCTCGCGGGCGAGGTCCGGGTCAGAGGCGCCTGGCAGGGTCGCCCAGGCGGAGAGGGCCGCGGCCACGAGGGCGGCCGCGGCGAGCCTCAGGGCCGGGAGCGCGGGGGCGTCGGGGTCGCGTCGCAGCAGCGGGGCGACCAGACCGAGGGCCGCGAGCGTCAGGAGAGCCACGACGAGCGGGCGAGAGGGGACATGCGGCGAGAGCAGCGACGGCGGGACCCAGCCGTCGGCGAGCAGCCCCGGCGCGAGCTGCCAGGCGGGGTTCGACAGCGAGTCCTGCCAGTGGGGCCAGAGCAGCGCGGAGAGGCCGCACGTCACGAGAGCTGGCAAGGCGAGGCCCGCGAACACGGACTCGATTGCCGGGAAACGGTTCGCAACGCAGCTCAAGGTCGCCGCCACGGCCAGCGTCAGGAAGGGCAGCGCCGGGGTCAGGTGGCGCTGGCTGACGGTCCAGCCGCCTGCAGGGTAGACCATCGCGCTGACAAACAGGCCGATGAGCAGCAGGAAGGCCGCGACGAGGCGGCGCGACGTCACGTCCGCGAGAAGCCCGGACCGGCCGGCCTCGGCCTGCGCCGGCGCGCCGCGCAGCAGGCGGGGCAAGGAGAAGACCCCGAGCAGCAGCCACGGCGCGAAGAAGAACAGCCCCTTCTCGGTTGAGAAGAACCCGAGCCACGCATGGTCGAGGCGCGGGAGCGCCACCCCAAGCAGCCCCTGGGCGTGGACGGCCGCGAAGCTCGTCGCAATGAAGCTGTAGCCTGTCAGGAACGGCGAGCCGAAGGCGGCCTGGTGGTAGAGGCCAAAGACGAGGGCAGGCGGCACCGCGCCGAGCAGCGCGAGCCCGACCGCGCGCGGGGCGAGGCGGGTCTGGACCGCGAAAGCGACCGCGAAGGGCAGCAGCAGCAGCGCGTTCTGGTACTCCACGAGCACCGCGAGGCCCGCGAGGGCCCCGATGGCGAGGAGTGGCCCGGCTGGCTGGGGGAGCGCCCCGGGCGAGCGTGGCGGCAGCGCGCTCAGGCGGTCGTGGAGCGCGAAGAGCACGGTCGCCGACAGCGCGTGCCCGAAGGCGAGGCCACCATAGGCCGCGAGCGGAGAGGCGAGCGCGAGCGCCACGAGCAGGGCCGCGTGCAGGTCGGGGCGCGGCAGCCAGCGCGGCAGGTGGCGCGCGACGAGCAGCAGGAGCCAGAGCGCAGGCAGCGTCGCGCCGAGGAGCCGCGTCACCGCGACGAGGGTCGGCAGGTCCTCGTGACCGAGCGCGCGCGCCACCGCGACCCCCGGGAGGGCGAGCAGCGCGACCCCGGGCGCCTTGTCCGAGAAGCGGCGCGCCACCCCGTCGACCTGACGCTCGGAGGCGTCAAAGACCGGCCCGTGGCGCGCGATGGGGCCGTCGATACACACCGTGCCGTCCCGCACGAGGGCCTCGGCGAGGTAGACGCGCGTCAGCTCGTTGGGCGACGCGAGCTTCGGAAACCATGGCGAAAAACCGGCCCAGACCATCAGCGCCAGCGCGAGCGGCCCGAGCAGGCGGCGGCGCGGAGATGTTGCGGCGGTAGGGGCGGGCGTCATGTCGGGCAGGGCCTTATCATCGCTCACCCCGCGCGGCCAGTGGACCCGAGCATGGGTCGCGCGGGTGCCCGCCGCGGATGGCCTGGCTGGACCGGCGGTCGCGAGGCCCCCAGTCGGTGACACGCTCGCGCTGGCTGGCCATCTCGCCCCGCGTCCCCGGTTCGCGCCGGGTCCGGGGCGACGTCTCCGCGTCGGTCGTGCCGCGCGAGGAAGGCCGGGCGGGTCACTCCGGCTGCTCGACCGGCACGGCGCCCGGGGTGATGCCCTGCGCGACGGCGATCTCGACAGCCCTGATCTCCGGCGTGTCGCTGGCGTCGACGCTGACGACCGCGTGGCGCGTCCCGTCGCCGAGCGCCGCCCGCCAGCCCATCGTCGCGTAGTCCGCCGGCTTCACGTTCGTGCCGAGCGACATCAGGCCGTCGTTGTTCTCGTGGACGGCGCCGCCGCTGACGCCGATGTCTCTCGCGAGCTGCTCGTGGCGGTTCACGTGTCCAGCCGGCTTGCCCGTCCGCGTGATGCTGCCGCCGCGGCCATGGCCTGCGTCATCGTGGTCATCGTCGAGACCGAGCATGTGCCCGAACTCGTGGGCCGCGACGTCCTGCGGGCGTCCATCCCCGACCTTGAGGTCGACGCGCCGCCAGGACGGCTCCTCGGTCGCGCCCTCCTCGCCCGCGGCCTCGACCGAGAGGCGGACGTTGGACACGCAGTGTATCTTGAGGGCCTCGGCCACTGTCTCCGCGCGCCGCCTCGCGAGCCCCTCGCTCCAGGCCTTGTCGCCGTCCGCCGAGCCCCGTGGGCGGCTTGAGGTCCTCGGGACCGAAGACCCCCTTGTCGAGGAACGCCCTCAGCTCGGGATCGACCTCGGAGGCCGCATCGTCGGTCTTCTCGGCGTCGTCGCCGAACCCGAGGAACCGGCGGATGTTCTCGACCGCCGCTCAGTCGTCCCAGCCGCGGACGGCCCCGCGGGCGCCCTTCCGCGCCGACTGCTGCCGCTTGTCGTCGAGGCGCCGCGCCTTCTGGCCGCGCGAGGGGCGGGTCGGCGTGCGGGCCTTCTGGACGAACAGCGCGTCGGTGATGAGGGCGGCGAGCTTCTGGCGCGCGTCCTCAATGTTACGCAAGCGTGTACGTGTGACCTGCGACGTGATGATGATGACCCCGTCGGCCATCCGGTTCGCGAGGCGCTCGGTGATGCGACCTTTCTGATAGAACGTGAGCGCATCGGAGTTCGCCACGTCAAAGCGCAGCTCCACCTTCGTGGCGACCTTGTTGACGTTCTGGCCGCCCGGACCCGATGCGTGGGTCGCGGCGACGCGCAAGGCCGAGGCCGGGATGACGAGGACGCGGCCATCGTCGAGCGCGATCCGGAGGGCGTCCTCGGGATCGGGCGGCGTGGGGTCTCGGGCGTGGTCGCGGGGCTCGGCCATGGACTCAGCGTAGCAGGGCGCGCAGGCCCGCGTCGACCGGGACGCGCCCGTCTGCGTCGCGCGGCGTAGCGGCGGCTTCGGGCGCGGCTGGCGTCAGGCGGTCGATGAGCCCGGCCACGACCGAGAGCTGCCCCTGATCCAGCACGTCGGCCTCGGGGACGGTCTCGAGCGTGCCCGGGAAGTTCAGGGCGCAGGTCGTGCGGTGGCCTTCGAGGCGGATCGGCAGCCCGTGGCTGCGGCACACGAGCGGGCGGGCGGCGAAGACGCGGCAGCTGCCGTCGGGCGCGAGGAGGACGCAGCGGTCGGCGGCTGACGATTGCGCGGGCATGTCGATCGCGGCACGAATAGCGTTCCGGTCATCGGGTGGCAGCGCCTCGACGGCCTCGGCCACCCGCCTCCACTCGACGGGGAGCAGCCGCAGGTCGCGCTGGCAGCACGTCGAACAGCCGCGGCGACATTGCATGGCGCTGGGGTGGGCGGCCTGAACGCGGACGAAGAAGGCGTCGACGCGGGCCGAGAGCGCGCCGAGCTGGTCGGCAGGGGATGGGGCGGACGACATGCGGGTTTCGTGGCACGGGCTGGCCGCGGCATCAAGCGCCAAGCCCGCGGGAGCGGCCCGCGGCGGGCGTGGGGGTGACGCGGCGGGCGGAGTCCGGCATGCTGGGCTCCATGAACGCCGCCAACGCCACCTTTCAGGTCGCCTGCCGCTACTGCGGGACCCACGCCAGCTTCGAGCCCGACCACGCCCTCGGGGACCTCGACGCCGTCCGCTGCCCGCGCTGCACGAGCCCGCTGCTTCGCGTCCGCGGCGAGCCGCTGACCGACCTCTCCGACGACCTGCTCGCGCATCCGTGGGACCGCGAGGCGCTCTCGCGGCTGCAGGCCATCCCGCTGCTCGACACGATCGTCGGGGCGGCGCTCGGCTCGACCTACGACCAGCTGCACCGCTTCGAGCTCCTCGCGTCGGGCCTGCGGGTCTCCGAGCGCCAGCTGCCACACGTCCATCGCGCCTACCTCGAGGCCGCGGGCCGCCTCGACGTGGACCCGCCGCCGCTCTTCGTGGTCCAGTCCCCGCACCTGAACGCCTGGACGAAGGGGGCGCGCGAGCCGCTTGTCGCGATTTCGTCGGCCGCGGTCGAGATCCTCCCCGAGCGCAGCCTCGTCGGGATCCTTGGCCACGAGCTGACCCACGTCCGCCTCGGCCACGTCCTCTACAGGACGCTCGCGCAGGTGCTCGCCCAGGGCGCCCTGCGTGCGCTGAACCTCGTCGGCCTCGCGAACCTGGCCCTCACACCGCTGAAGCTGCTGCTCTTCCAGTGGAGCCAGATGGCAGAACTGTCGGCCGACCGCGGCGAGCTCATCGCGACCGGCTCGCTCGAGACGCACATCCGGACCGCGGCGCTCGTCGCGGGCGGGTCACGCGCGATCGCGGACCAGATCGACGTCGGCGCCTTCGTCGAGCAGGCCCACGAGGCCGAGGCGATGCGTCGCGACGAGCTCTTCGTCAACCTGATGGAGCTCATCGGGGGCCGCGACCGGACCCACCCGCTGAACGTCTGGCGCGTCCACCATGCGCTGAACTGGGCGCGCACGCCCGGCTTCTTCGAGCTGCTCGCGGGCAGGCCGCAGCTGCGCCTGTCAGGCGCCTGATTCGCGCTCGCACGCACCAGGTGGCGCGGCACCTCCGGGGGCATGACACCTGTCCGAGGAGGCCGACTCGGGTCCGCCCCCGAGGGCACGACCCGCATGACGCGCCCGTGCGCCCGGGCCGAGACCGCGATGGACCTCGGCTTGAGGTCACCCGAGCGCGTCGCGGACGTCGCGCTTCAGGCTCGGGAGCGCGATGGCGTCCACGAGGGCGCTTCTCAGGGCTGGGGGCTTCCTCGCGAGCAGCGCGCAGAACGCCGGGACCCGACCCGCGCGGTAGGCGGTGTTGAGGTGGCCGTAGAGGGCCTTCAGGTCCTGCGTGGCCGCGATGAGGGGCTCGAGCGCCCGCCACGCGCGGCCGTCAGCCGCACCAGCGACGGCGCCAGCGAGGTCGAGCTCGCCCTCGGGGTCGGCGGCAAAGCGCGACACGAGCGCCTCGAGGACGTCGGGTGCGAACGCGTGCCCGGTGTAGGTGCCGAGGAAGCGGCGCAGCTCCGGATCAGGGTCGGCCTCGCTCAGGTACAGCTGTGCGAGGGCGTCGGAGGCCCCCGCCGGAAGGCCCGCGGCGCCCCAGAACCCGAGGGCGTAGCGCCGCTCGTCACGGGTCCCGTCGAAGATCAGGGTCCGGGCCACCTCGTGGCTCTCGGCCTTGCCAGCCTCCGACATCTCGCGGTGGTTGGTCACCCACTGGAGGGGACCGAACGACCCGCCCGGGCGCTCGTCGCCGCTCTCGAAGATGCGCTGAAGCTCGCGCGCCTGAATGAGATTCATCGGCCCCCCCTCTTCTTCACATCGGCACGTTGCGCCGGATGGCACAGCTCGCGAGCGGCGTCGGGGCGACGACCACCTCGGGTGTGCCGCCGCTCGTCACGCCGAAGCACTGCGCGGGGTTGTCGACGCCCGCGAACTGGTCGAACTGCAGGCCGTCCCACATCGTCGGGCGGCGGACGCGATTGGCGAGCGTCGGGTCGCCTGCGGGCAGCTCCACGATGACGAAGCCCTCGTTGTACTCGGGGGACTCCTCGATGGCACACGCCCTGATGACGTCCTGACCGCCGACAGCCGGGTCGCAGATCGCCACCATGTCCGCGGAATACATCCAGTAAGCGCCGGAGTTGCCTCGCCCCTCGATCGAGTAGGACGCGACGTGCAGGCTCGGGTTGAAGACGCCGCCGCTCGCCTTCCAGGCCCTGAAGCCCGCCTTGGCCTGGTTGCTCTGGTCGGCGAGGAGCGCGGCGCGCGTCGTCGCGTCGGGCGTCTGGCCCTGGGCCGTGATGAGGGCGTCCACAAAGTCGGCCTGCAGGACGCCGTACTGGACCATGGTCAGGTGCGGGACGGCCTTCAGGACCGGGACCGTGCGGAAGCCACCGTCGTTCTTCGTCAGCCTGCCCTTGAGCATCCACGAGGGCTTGGCGGCCTCCATCGCGGCCCATGGGTCCATGCCGCCGCGCACCATGTTCGCGATGTCGCGGATTCCGTGCTCGCGATGCACCGGAACCTCGAAGCCCTGCTCGTTGATGAGCCGCCGCATGCGCTCGCCGGCACGCCCCGACGACACCCTGGCAAGCTCGTTGCCGATGGCCGTCATGTCGTTCGGATCCGCGACGCCGAGGGCCGCGATGGCGCGCTTGTCGCCGCGGATGGCCTCTGCGTTCCGCCACGTTCGCCAGCGGTTCAGGACGGCCTCGTTGGTCAGCAGGGTCGCGACCTCGCCGAGGCTGACGGTCGCGAGGTCACCGCGCTCATCGGGCGTCAGCCCGCGGAACGTCGTGCGCTCCGCCTCGGACGCGAGCCGCTTGTAGAGACCGAGATGAGCGGGCGAGGCCAGCATGACGGTGACCGCGGTGCGGTCCTGCCAGCGGGTGAACGCGAGGAAGGCGTCGCGCAACGCGGCGTCAAGCTCTGGGGCCGCGAAGGTCCGCTGCTCGACCGGGGTCAGTGCGCGAAAGGCGGTGCGTTTCCCCGCGTCGCTGATGGACGTCGCGGCCCGGCCGACGGCGGGCTCGAGCGTCGCGCAGTACGTGCGCCACTCCGCCTCGGGATCCGGGGCCGTCGCGTGGCCGCCTCCGCCTCCCGAGGTCGGGTTGGTGCCCAAGGCCGTGCTGGTGTTCGTCGACGTCCCGCCGCCTGTCGGGGTCCGGCTCGGGTTCAAGCCGCCCGTCCCTCCGCCGCCTGAAGTGATCGGGCTCGGCGGCGGGCCGCTCGCAGCCCGCTGGACCGCGCGCCGCTGGACGTCTCCGGAGGCCGCGTCGCCGCCGGTCATCTGGCTCAGGATGGGCGCTGCGCTCTTCCCTGCGACGACCGCGTCAGCCGCCCTGTCGGCGTGCTGCTCGTAGCTGTCGCCAGCCTGTCCCACGCCGCCCGAGAGCGACACGCCCGCCCGCTGCTGAACGACGTGGGCCGCCTCATGTGCGGCGGTGTGGAGGTCAGGGGCACCCGCGAAGGCGATTTCCGAGCCGGTCGCGTAGGCCTCGGCGCCCATGGCCACGCTGCCCTCCGCTGCGGCCGAATCGGTGTGCGCCGTCACGTTCGACAGGTCATAGGTGCCAAAGCTCTGCTGGATCCTGTCTGCGTGCGGCAGGGCGCCGCCAGAGCCCGAGATTCCGTGCGCGGCGGCGGCGTGGACGTCCGCGCTGGCCGCCTCGGTTGCGCGCTGCTGGATGGGCGCGAGGCGCTGCGCCTGCGCCTCGAAGCCGCCTCCGCCCGCATGCTCGCGGAGTCGTGATCCGCCACCCACCGAGGGCGAGCTGGCCGGAGCTGTCTGAGTTGGCTGCGCGGCGCTCCGCTGTGTGTCGGCGACCCGAGCGTCGGTCATGTCGAGCTCCAGAGGGTGGATTACGCTGTCACTTCGGCATCCTGCGGCTGGAGCGTACGGACGTCAACACCACGCGCATGTGACAGAATGTTGCGCACACGCCTGGCAGCGCTCCCTGCCGAGCGGCGGGGATTGCGGAGGCTCTCGCGGACGTCTGGGCCTGACAGGGTCGCGCAAGGCGCGTGAGGCCGGGCTCCCCGCGCGGGCCGCTGCCGATACGCCGACGGGCAGGCGGGCGCGGCGTGCCTCGTGGCAAGTTCACACATTCGGACACGACCCCCAAAGCGCCCCCCAACCGAGAACGTGAGCGTGTCCTGTGCGGCAGGTGCCGACGACGCGCGTGCCCTCGTGCAGCAGGCACGCGAGGGACATGGGGCCTGCGTCGGGCGGCACGGCGAAGAGGGACAACGTCAGCGGCGCGCCGACAGCGATGCGGCCTGCGGGAGATGCGTGCTCGGTGGCGCCATAGGCCTGGAGCGCGGCCTCGAGCGGAATGGCCTGCTCCGTCAACCAGTCGGGAGGGGGGGCTGTCTGCGGATCGCAGCGTCGGGTCACGGCGGCGCGCAGCCCCGCGAGGAGGCCTGGGGCGTCGAGCGGCGCGTCCGAGCCGAACACGAGCGCCACGCCAGCCTCGCGCATCGCGGCCGCGGCGTAGGCCCCTGCGAGGCGGTCGGGCCCGAGGCGGGCGGGGGCCCAGGGCGCGTCCGAGCAGGCGTGGATCGGCTGCATCGACGCGATGACGCCCATGCGGGCCATCCGCGCGCGGTCGGCGGGTGTCGTCAGCTGGGCGTGCTCGATGCGGTGGCGGTAGGCCCTGCTGGGGAGGGAGACGTCGGAGGCCGTCTCGAGGGCGTCGAGGGCGACCTCGACGGCGCGGTCACCGATGGCGTGGATGGCCACATCGAAGCCTGCAGCGATGGCCTCCCGGGCCGAACGCGCGAGCGCCTCGCGCGGCATGTGATGACCGTACGCCTCATGCGCATCACAATACGCCTCGCGCAGGGCGGCGCCGCGGCTGCCGAGCGCGCCATCGGCGAAGAGCTTGAGACCGCGGACCACGACACCTGGCCCGACGACCGCCAGACCGCCCGGCCTCGCGGCGAGCCACGCCCGGGCCTCCGGTGTGTCCTCGAGCCACGCGACGACGCCAGGCGCGGCCTCCCCGAGGGTCTCCCGCGCCGCCACGATCGCCGGCAGGTCCCCGACCGGGGTCGCCATCGCGTGGACCTCGACGACGCCTTCCGCCATGAGCCGGCCGAGCCCCCGCGCGATGCGGCGCGCCGCCCGCCCGTCACCCTCGTCGCGCAGCGCCTCCCACGTCGCGAGCGTCGGGTCGAGGATGAGCCCGGTCGGCGCCCCGTCCGCGTCCCGCAGCACGCGCTGCCCACCCGCATCGGACAGGAGGCTGCGCGCCGCGAGCTGCGCGAGACCCACCGCGTCAAGCCACACCGCGTGCCCGTCGGCCCGCGTCAGCGCGATGGGCCTCCCGCGGGGGTCGAGACCGCCGAGCGCCTCGGCCGCCCGAAAGCCGGGCGCGAGCGCTGTCTCGAGGTCCCAGCCGAAGCCTGCGACGAGCCCCGCCTCGGATTCCGCCTCCGCGTGGCGGCGGACCGCGACCTGAATGGCGCCGACGTCGCCAAGCCCGCCGAGCGCCACGGTCTCGACAGCCCGCCCGAGCAGCCCGAGGTGGGCGTGATGGTCCGCGAGCCCCGGGACCGCGAGGTCGCCTCGCAGGCGGCGCGTCAGGGGGCGCGGCCCGAGGCCGAAGTCCGCCACGCGTCCCGCGGCGTCGACGGCTATCCAGTCCGCCCAGGGGGCCTCGGAGTCACCGGTCCAGAAGCGGGGGCCGCCAAGGACCTCGACGGCTTGCGATGGGCTCGAAGCGCCCGCGTTGAGCCCCGCCGCACACCCCGAGGCCCCCCACGTTGCCGCCGCGGCCGCCGTGATCCCGAGGAAACCACCGACCGCACCGCGCCAGCCCGCTGCACGCCCTGTCGATGCGTCGCGACGCGCCTCGAGGTCCGCGCCACGTGTCGGCCCGGTCTCGGACGCGCGCGGTACATCGGCGACCCACGTCAGAATGTCGCAAAAGGCGCCGTCACGCCGCACCCCCGCATGCTCGACCCGCTCGATGCGCCAGCCAGCCTCTGGCCCGAGCGCGGCCATCAGCGCCATGTGCGCGACGTCGAAGCGCGACACCTGCACCTCGAGGCGCGCGACGCAGGACGTCACCGCCCGGTGCCCCATGAGGGCCGCCAGCGCCGCACGCCCGAGACCGCGCCGGCGCGAGGCCGGTCGCAGCAGCAGCTGAACGACCCCGATGTGGCCCGCCCTCAGAAACTCCCGCGGCACGACCCGGAGGCAGCCCGCGAGCTCGGCGCGCGGCCCCTCGACACAGAAGAGCAGCTCGGACCCGTCGAGGGCCCCAAGGACCAGATCCTCGCCGAGCAGCGCCGGGTCCGACTCGAGCTCATCCGCCTCGAACGGCGAGCTCGGCGCGTCTTCGAGCGCCGAGCGAATCACCCGCCCGAGCGGGCGCGCGTCCGCCATCGTGGCCGCCCTCAGGCGTATCGGCGCAGGTCCTCCCGTCGTCATCGCCGCGTCCTCACGGCTCGGGGACGACGAGGGGCCAGGTCGTGACGGACCAGGCGCGCCAGACGCGCGGCGTGAAGAGCGACTCGTCCCACGCGCCCATGTCGAAGCCCGGCCTGAAGACCCGTACCATCTGCGCGAAGTGCTCGCCCCCAGGCCACAGAGGCGAGAGCCCCCAGGCCGCTCCGAGATCGGGCAGCGGGGCGTCCGAGCGGCCTCCCGCGACCATGATGTCCCAGAACGTGAAGGGTGCCGGGTGGTTCAGCGTCAGCCACTGAAAGCTCGGCGCCTCGCCACGGGCCGCCTGCCACCGCAGCGCGAGGCTCGTCAGCTGTCCGTCCGGGCGCGGGTTCAGCGGGTAGGCGAGCTGCATGAACGGCCCGACCACGAGCGTCGGCAGACCGCCCGCGAAGAGGCGAGGCCCGGTCGCGTCCGCGGTGAAGGCGAGGCCGCGCAGGTCCTGGTGCTCGACCTGCTGCCCGACCCGCCAGCGGAGGCCGTCCCAACGCCACAGCCAGCCAGCGTCACCCGCCACCACGCCGGTGTCCGCGTCGGCGAACGCGATGGCGTGGAGCGCGCGCAGGCCGAGCGGCAACAGCTCGAACCAGGTCCGCCCGTCCCAGCGCAACACCCGCCCGGCGTCGCCGGCGATCCACGCAAGATCCGTGCCAAGTGCCGTCACCGCGTTCAGGTCCGCTCCCGGGATGTCGTGCGTCGTGACCCGTCCGTCCGCCGCGAGCGCCCGGATGAGGCCCCCCGTCCCGACAAACCAGGTCCGCCCCGAGGCGTCGCGCGCCGCGCCCCGGATGGCCCCCTGGGGCGCCACGGTCGTCAACTGCGTCGCCGTCACCGCCGCGGTGTCGAGCCGCCAGAGCCCGCGGTTGCCCCACAGAAGCAGCGTCTCCGGCCCCTCGACGATCGCCCCGGCCCAGTCGAGATCGGCCCGCGCCAACGCCTCGGGAAGCGTCGGCCGCGTCCAGCGCAGACCATCCCAGCGTGCCAGCGTACCCGCCTCCCCGACGGCCCAGGCGTCCACCTGCGAGCGCGCCGCGATGGCCGTGATGGCGTCGGGGCCCGGCACCTGCTGCCGCCCCCAGACCGTCCCGTCGAAGGCCATGACGAGGCCGCCCTCGCCTGCCGCCCACGCCCACCCCGGCGCTCCCGGGCTCGTGAAGAGACCCGCGAGCGGGACGCCCGGCCCCACCCGTCTCACGAGGGCCAGATCGACCGGCGTCTCGGCCCCGGGTTGCGTGACCGGCCCCGCCACGGCGAGCTCGAAGAGGGCCTCGGAGAAGACCTGGCCGACCTTGTCCTGGAGGACGAAGGACCCCTGCCCGGTCTGTGCCTCCGCCGGGACGTCCGCAATGGCGCGGGCATAGACCGCGAAGGTCGCGCCGAGCAGGCTGTCCTCGAAGGCCGACGGCACATGGTCGAGTTGAAACAGATTGACGTCGATGCCCGACGCGCGCTGGCCGAAGCGGTGGACCCCTTCGGCACCAAAATCCAGATGCAGATCCGCCTCATGCAGCGCGGCCAGCGGGTCACCGGTCGGGGCCCCGTCGAGCCGCACGCGAAGATCGCGCGTCAGCGGGATGTCGAGCGTCACGTCCTGGCCGGTGACCTCGGCGCCCGGCATGCCGAAGACGTTCCGGCGGGCGCCCATGATGAGCGGCGTGAAGAGGCCGGACGCGCTGTCGAAGACGCCGCCCGTGCAGACGACCGCGTACTCGCCCGGAGGCGCCTGGATGCGGTAGCCGAGCGACGCGTCGACGATCGCGCGCGGGGCAGGCCCGGGCGTGAAGACGTCGGCCATCGTCAGCTCGCAGCGGGCCACGCGCTCGCCCGGATCGGGGATGCACTGGACCGCGGGCGCCCCGAAGCTCGAGACGCCAGCGCAGCGGAAGGCGTCCGGGCAGTCGGCGTCGGTCTGGCAGGCGGTCGTGCAGCGCGGCCCCTCGTCGCCGACGATGGTGCAGCGCGCGTCGCCGCCGCCGCAGTCGCTGTCGTTCCCGCACGGCTGACAGAGCGGAGCAGGCGCGCTTCCGAGGCGGGCCTCACAGCTGCCAGGCGGCGTCACGACGTACTTGTCGAGCCCGGTCACGCGCCCGCTGATGATGGTATCGGCGCGCCCGGGAGGCGGCTCGGGCGGCTCGCCCTCGCCGGGCTCGGACGGAATGAGCGGGAAGAGGATGAGCGTCGCGTCGCGCCCGTCGAACGCCACCACGCTGCCCGTCGTGTAGGTCTCGTGCGCGGCTGTCACCATCTGTGGCGGTCCGAAGCCGATGGCCGAGAACGTCACCTGGCCGCGGGCGTCGGTCAGACCCTGGTGCGGGGTCAGGAGGTCGTCCCACAGGATGACGAACGCGTTCGGCACGGGCTTGCCGGTGATGCGGTCGAGGACGGTCACGTTCAGCGCCTCGTCGATGCGCCCAGCGCCAACGCCTCCGGCCGGGCGGGTCGGGTCGAAGTAGTCGAACCCCATCGCAAACCGTGCGCCCGAGCCAGCGCCGACGGTGACCCGCCCGGGCGCCCCGCGCGGCAGGCGGACGACCGCGAGGCTGTCGTCGAGGACGAGCACCTCGGTCGCGGGCAGGCCGTCGAAGCGCACCTCGGGGGCCGACGCGCGGAAGCCGCGGCCGTGGACCCGGATGACACGTCCGCCCGCCTGCGCCCCGCGCGCTGGCGAAAACCCGAGCGTTCGGGAGCGGCCCGCCTGATACTCGAAGGCGTCCGGCAGCGTCAGCGCCTCGCCATCGGCGAGCGCGAGGGTCACGTCGGTCTTGCCAGAGGCCCCAGGCGGCGTCCTGAGGGTCAGCGTGTTGCCGTCGCGTGCGAGCCCTGTCGCCGGGACGCCGGCGAACAGGACGGACGCGACCGCTCCGAGGCCAGTGCCCCGAATGGTCACGCGGTCACCGCCCTCGGTCCCTCCCTCGGCTGGGGCAAAGGATGCGACGAGCGGCGGGTCGGCGTAGGTGAAGCGACCGCCACCCCCGCTGCGTCCCCCCTGCACGACGCGCACCGCGACCTCGCCAGGGCCAGTCGCAGCCGGCGCCTCGACGCGCACGACGCCTGCGCTGTGGCCCACGTCGAGAAGACGCGCCGCGAGATCTCCGAAGCGCACCTCGACGGGGTCGCCGGGCGACAGTCCGGTGACCGCGAGGGTAATCGCGACGCCGCCCTCGACCGGGCCCGCCGACGGGACGAGGTGGGCGACCGCGAGCTCCGTCGACGGGGCGAGGAAGCGCCAGGCCTGGCGCAGCGTCCCGACCGAACCGTTGCAGGCCACCGTGACGTCGACGACCTCGCCCGGCTCCCCGGGCGGCGACCGGACCTCGAGGGTCGCTGGGCTGGCCACCGCGTCCGCATCCACGGTCTCGGCGGGCGTGTCGCCGAAGCGGACGGCACACCCTGCGTCGAGACCCGCACCCGAGACCGTCGCGCGTGCGCCGCCCGTGGCCGGCCCCGCGACCGGCGTCAACGCGACGGGACGCACCTGCGGGAGCCACGTGAAGCCCCCGTCGATCGCCGCCCGCTCGAGGCCGTCCCACACGCTGACCTGCGCGAGGCCCGCCTGCGACGCGGGGACGGCCGGCGTCTTCCCGGTGATCGTCGTGTCATCGACCCGGCGGGCCTCGACGAGCGGACGCCCGCCGATCAGCACGAGCACCCCGTCCCGGAAGGCGGCGCCGCGGACCGTGACCTGCGTCCCGCCCGTGACCGGGCCGGCGTCGGGCTCGAGGCCGTCGAGGCGCAGGCCGCGCGTGTACAGAAAGCCGCCAGGCAGCGTGGCCGTCTGGCCGTCGGACAGCTCGACGTGGACATCGACGAGGCCAGCCGCCTGCGGGGGCGTCGTGACGTTGAGGCGCCCGCTGTCGAGAAGGATCGGGTCGGTCGCCGCACGGTCGCCGAAGCGCACCCGCGCACCCGCGGCCAGACCAGCTCCGCGCAGGGTGACCCGCTCGCCGCCCGCTGGCGCCCCGACGCTCGCGTCGACCCGGACAAGGGCGAGCGGGACGAAGACCTCGGCCCCTGACGTGTCCGGAGCGGTCGGGTCGAAGGTCCGCCCACCATCCGGGATGTCGGGGCATGCCCCGACCGTCAGCGCGAGCACCGCGATCTTTGCAATTGAAAGGATCGTGCGCACCGTGACCTCCGCAGCCGTCCCGTCCGTGCCCGGCGCCTGCCCGGCAAGACGTGGGAGTGTAACCACGCCAGCGGCCGATTTCAAACGTCGTCGCGGGGCGGGGCCCACGCCCCACGAGCACCGGCGGGCCGAGACCGGCTCGGGAGAGGCCTCACGGCGCGACGTCCGTGATGCCGTGAGCGGCCGCGAAGGCGCGGGCTTCCTCGGGCGTCGCGAACGTCCGGAGGACGTCGAACGGGGCCTGGACCGTGAGGCCGTCCCGGGTCGTCGGGACGGTCGGGCGGGCGGCGGGCCCGTCGGGGCACAGGTCGAGCAAGGTCGGGACAGCCAGAGACCGGGAGGCCGCAGCACAGCGCCTGCAACGTGTCGCACCACGGGCGCAGTGAACAGGCGACAGGGTCCGGATGGCGAGGCACGACGCTGGGCGGGCCACCTCGAACCAAGCACCGGGAGGCGGCGGCACGTCGGGGTTCACGCGCGGGCCGACCGAGACCACGTCGAGGACGCCAGGCCTCACGGAGGCGCTGGCCTCGATGGTCCGTACCCCGCAGCCCGGGGCTCCCGGATTCACGAGACCCTCGAGCGGCCTCGGCGGAGGGGGCGTCACCCGCCACGAGCCCGTGAGCCACAGGGTGCAGGGGCTTGTCGCTCCGCAGGCCTGCCGCGCGCGGTCCGCAAGCGAGATCCCGAGTGCAGCGTCGTTGAGCGTCACGCCAGCGTCGGGCTGCAGCGCCAGGCCGAAGGCGGCCTCCGACAGGCCGCCAGCGGGACCGAGCCAGAGGGTCACCGGGAGGCGCACGAGGGCCTCCGGGTGGGTCGCGAGCCACCCGAACACGCCATGCCGCGGCGCGAGCGGACCGGCCGGCACGAAGACCGGGTCCGCTCCCGGCGCGGTCTTCGGGCCCGGCCCGCTCGCGAGCGAAGGCGTCGCGACCAGCATGGCGGTGAGGACCAGGGGCACACGACCGAATCGATGAATCATGGCGCGAACGTGCCACACCTCCCGACACGGGGCCAGCGGCTGGCCCGGACGCCTTCAGGCGATCCGTCAACTGGCAGGCGGCGTGCACCTGCACCGCCGTCGCGACTCGGCGCATGCCGCGCCAGTTCTGACGTTTTGTCAGGTTAACCTTCGGGGCCTCCGAAGCGGGCGAGCGCGGCGTCGACGCCGATCGCGTCCGACAGCGGGCGCACGACTCCGCCCGCGGTCCGCGGTGTCCCGAGGGGCTCGTGCGGCT
>SYAK01000079.1 GCA_005788935.1 Pseudomonadota bacterium | reverse complement strand
CGTGCCTCTTCGTCGCCTGCTTCCCCTCGTCGGCGCACTCATGCTTCTTGTTTCGGCCTGCCGCGTCGACGTTCGCATTGACGTCACGGCCGACGACACCGGCGCTGGCAATATCGCGGTCACCGTCGACCTCGATGCGCCGCATCAGCAGCCGCAGCTGCACCTCGGCCACGTGGTCCTTGAAGGTCGGCAGCACGAGGTCGTGCAGCTCGGTCCAGCCGTAGTCGTCGCGGTTCTCGTCGGTCGTCGCGGCGTTCTCGAAGTAGGTCCGCGAGGTCATCCCGACGAGGCGCTCCGCGTCGCGCGCCTCGATCGCGGCGCGGTATTCCATCACGCGGTCCCAGATCTCGCGATTGGTCTCGGTGTCCGGGATCTCGGTGCCCGCGATGTTGACGGTCGCGCACCCTGAGAGGCCGGTCACGAGCGACGCGGCGCCCATGCAAAGAATCGTTGCGAACGACCGCGACAAGCTGGGGAGGCGGAGCAGGAGCGCGTGCATGGCGAGACACCTTCGAGGCTGACGCGGTCGGTTCGGCCGCGCGGCGACGACGGCGCGGCGCGGGTCAACGCGCGACCGGGTCACCGCATTCCGGAGGCTGCGGCCGCACAGACGTGGTCTACAGGGCCCCGCGCGTGTTATCAAGGCCGGGATGCGTCGCACACCCGCCAGTCTGCTTCGCCGCTGCCCGCGCTCCGACCACCGTCCGGTCCTCGCAGCCGCTGTCTCAACCCTCGTCCTCGCGCCAGCCTGCGTCGACACGACGCTGCCCGACCTGAGCCTCGAGCTCGGCACGGGCCGCACCGACGCGGCGTTTTGCCCAGTCGAGGTCGTGCAGGGCTTTCCACCCGAGGAGTTGCGCATCCACCTCATCGACGTCGGTCAGGGCGACGCCATCTGGGTGCGTACGCCGTGGTTCGAGGACCGCCTCGCCGCGTCCCGGAACAGCCTGCGCGACGCCGGGCCGAGCGGCAACGTCCCGGACCCCTCGCGCGGGGGGGACGTCGTCGTCGATCACCTGCTCTCCTACGGGCTCACGCCTGGCGACATGCTGCACGCGATGATCGTGACGCACGCCCACGAGGACCACTACGGCGGGGCGCAGCGCGTCGCGTCGACCTTCGAGATCGGCGCCTGGGTCGACCCCGGCTTTTCTCCCGACTCGCCAGGCTTTCTCAACACGCGCAGCTTTGTCGAGAACCGCGTCAACCTCCTCGGCGGGCACATCCATTCGCCCGCCATCCCGTCGCTCGCTCCGGGGCCCTTCAACCCGGTCGACATCTTCGGGCCCCTCGTCCAGGCCGACATCCTGTGGGCCGCCGCGACACCGCCGTCGGGCAACACGACAAATCCGTCGGGCACCGACGTCAACAACACCTCCATCGCCTTCGCGCTGCGCTGGGGCTTCAAGCAGGTCCTGCTGATGGCGGACCTCGAGGAAGCGGTCGAGACGCGCCTCATCGCGGCCCATGACGCGGGCGAGATCGACCTCGGGTCGGCGGTGCTGAAGGTCGCCCACCACGGCTCGTCATCGTCGACCTCGGACGCCTTCCTGTCCCGCGTCGTCGGACCCCGCAGCAGCGCCGAACATTGGGCGGTCATCAGCTCGGGTCGGCGGTCGTTTTCGGGCACCACGCTGCCGACCGAGGCCACCATGGCTCGCCTCAAGGCGACCTATCTGCCAAACCACGTGCTGTCGACCGAGAATCGGGATGAGCTGAAGGACTCGGGGACCGAGCACAACGACGACCACATCATCATCCGGGTTCGCGCAGACGGGCTCGTGGAGGCCTGTTATGCGCCCTGAACCGGCACTCACAGAGCTCGCCAGCTGGATCTCCCCCGCTGAACGCGCGACCTCGTCGGCCTTCGCCGCCCGTTTCCCGCGGGCCTTCGTCACGGGGGCGGCCGGCTTCATCGGCAGCCACGTCGTGCTGCGGCTCCTCGACGCGGGCGTCGAGGTGACCTGCCTCGTGGCCCCTGGTGACCCCGCGCCCTCGCTGGCCGGGCTGCCCGTGCGGCGCGTCATGGGCGACCTGACGCGCCCGGAGACGTACGTCCACCATCTGGCGGGGCACCCGGTCGCCTTTCACCTCGCCGCGATCTACGCCCTGTGGCTGCCCGAGCCGCGGCGCATGTTCGACGTCAACGTCGGCGGCACGCGGGCCTTCCTGACGGCCGCGCGCGAGGCGGGTGTGCCGCGCGTCGTCTACACGAGCTCGATCGCGGCGGTCGGCATCAGGCCTGGCGAGGCGGTCTCGGACGAGACGGAGCCCTTTGCGGACTGGGACGTCGCGAACGATTACGTCGTCAGCAAGTACATCGCCGAGCTCGAGGCCTTCGCGTGCGCGGCCCCGGGCTTCGACGTCGTCGCCGTGAACCCGACCTTCCCGTTCGGTCGTGCCGACCGCGCCCCGACCCCGACGGGCAAGCTGGTCTTCGACGTCGTCCGCGGGCGCCTGCCGGTCGTCGTCGAGGGCGGCCTCAACGTGGTCGACGTGCGCGACGTGGCCGAGGGGCACCTGCTCGGCGCGCTGCACGGGCAGAGCGGTCGGCGCTATCTGCTCGGCGGCGACAACGTGACCTTCGCGGATCTCGCCGCGCGCGTGGCGCGTCAGGCTGGCCGCAATCCGCCGCGCTTCACGGCGCCCGCCGCCGCCTTCATCGGCATGGGCAAGGCGGCCGAGCTGATCTCGACGCGCCTCCTGAGGCGCCCGCCGACCTACACCGAGCGCGGCGTCGCCTACACCGCGGGGCGCTGGCTCTGGGTCGACACCACGCGCGCCCGGACCGAGCTCTGCTACGCGCCGCGCCCCATCGACGCCGCCATCGCGCGGGCTGTGGACTGGTTCTCACGGTGGCGCTGGGACGGGCGACCTCCGGCCTGAGGGTGCTGGAGCGCGCTGGCGCGGGCCTGGCGCGGCCTCACGGCGGATTGGGGCGACGCTGCGATCGTGGACCCGGCTCCGCCGTTCGGTTTGCGGGACGCAGTCTGGCGCGCTAGAGTTTCGCCATGAACGAGCAGTCATTCGTACGGTGGGCTTGGGCTGGTCTGATGGCGGTCCTTGGCGCCTGCCTCGCCGAGCCCGAGGTCGACGTCGACGTCGGCGTCGGTGAAGCGGCGGCGCGCTGGCGGCTGGAGACCCGTGTCGATGGGGCGCAGCACCGGGTCGCTAACGGCGTCTTCGAGGTCGGGCTTGGATCACGCGGTGTTCCCATCGGTTACCGGATCGGGGACGCGGCCATCATGCCAGACAGCTGGACCGTCGCGGGCGTGCCGCCGGTCGATCCGCGCTCCGATCCCGCCGCTGCGCGCGCGCCCGGGCCGGCTGTCACGACGGTCACGTTCACGCACGCGACCGAGGCGCTCCGCTACGGCGTCGAGGCGCGCGTCTTCGCGGACGGGCGCGTCGGGCTCGACGTGTCGCCCACGCCGACGGGTGGGGCCGGGCTTGCCGGCGTCCTTGAAATCCCGCTCGCGGGCGGCTGGTGGCCGGGCACGGACGCTGGGCCGACGACCGGGCCTGTGGCCTGCTTCGACGCGCGCGGGGCGCCGCCTTCCATCTCGGTCGCCGCGTCGGGTGAGGACTTCGGCGTGGAGACGAAGACCCCGACCTTCGAGATCGTGGACCGAAAGCTTCAGGTCAGTTTCTCCTTGCCCCTCACACGCTTTCGCCTTCGCGTGTGGCCTTCGAGCGACCGGGCCTGCGCCGCGAGGAACGCCGCCACCCTGCCGGAGATCAAGGTCGACTGCGGTGGTGGCGCCGAGGAGACGGCCACGTGGGGCGCCGACGGGGAGCTCGCGATGACCTTCCTTGCCTCCGAAGCCCGGAGTTCGCTGAGCTGCGAGCTGAATGAGGCTGGGCCGCTCGCCTCCCTCGCGCTCACCGTCGCCCTCACGTGTGACGCCGCGGCGCAGTGTCCAGGTGCGGCGGCCTGCGTGGGAGGCCGCTGCGAGCTCGGCGCCGGGGATGTCACCGAGGTGGCCTTCGAGGCCGCGGACGGTCGAACCGTCGCCCGCTGCCGGGAGGACGCCCCCGAAGGCGCCTGCCCGCTCGTGTCCCAGTGGCTCGAGGACGGACGCCTCCTCGTCGTCATCCCCGACATCCCGGCGGGAGATATCGGGCGGTTCGTGGTCAGGTTCCGCGCCTGACGGTCGCTCGCGCACCTCAGGCGGGCCTCCGCGTTTGTCTGACGGATCGTCAGGTCAACGCGAGGGCGCCGGTGCTGTCGCCAAACGACCGGCTCGACACGCCCTGCGACGCGAGCATCGTCATGAACAGGTTGGCGATCGGGGTCCCTGCGCGCGCCGCGAGGTGCTGCCCGGGCGTCGCCGTGTCGCCGCCGCGCCCGGCGAGCAGGACGGGCAGGTTGACGTGGGTGTGCGCGTTGCCGTCGGCGATCTCGGACGAGAAGAACAACAGGCTGTGGTCGAGGACGCTGCGGCCGTCGGCCTCGGGGATGGCCGCGAGCGCGCGGGCGAGGTCGCCGAAGCGGTCGACCTCCCACTGGTTGATGCGCTCGAGCTTGCGGTGAGTCTCGGCGACGCCCTGATGGTGCGACAGGTCGTGGTGGCCGCCGGTCAGCGTCGGGTCGATGAACGTGTAGCTGCGCCCGGAGCCGGCGTTGGCGAGCATGAAGGTCACGACGCGCGTCAGGTCGCAGCGGAAGGCGGTCGCGATGAGCTCGGTCATCAGCGCCGCGTGGGTCGCCACGTCGTACTCGCGCGCGGGGGCGTCGGGTGGGTCGCAGACCGGGCCGGTCTGGGACGCCGAGAGGCGCTCCTCGAGCGCGCGGACGCCGGTCTGGTACTCGTCGAGCTTCTGCCGATCCTCGGCGCCAAGCCGCTGTGACAGCGCGTTCGCCTCGCCGCGGACGAAGTCGAGGACGCTCAGCTTGCGGGCGAGGCGGCGGGCCCGCGCGGCCTCCGTCTCGCCCGCGTCGTCGCCCGCGAAGAGGCGGTCGAAGACGAGCCGCGGGTTCACGATCTTCGGTCGAGGGGTCTGCGGGCCAGCCCACGCGATGTTGCGCGAGTAGGCGCAGGAGTAGCCCGAGTCGCAGCCGCCGACCGAGGTCCCGCCCTCGAGCCCGAGCTCGAGCGAGGGGAAGCGCGTCGCCCCGCCGATGGCGGCGGCCGCGAGCTGGTCGACCGAGACGCCGTTCAGGATGTCGTCGCCGTCGGTCTTGCGGACGTGGGTGCAGGTCAGGAACGCGCCGGTGCCAGCGGCGTGGTCGCCCGCGCCGTCGGGGCGGGCGGGCAGGTTGTCGAGCCCGGAGATGACGGTCAGCTGTGATCGCAGATCGGCGAGCGGCGACAGGATGAGCGGCAGTGCGCCGAGCGGGCCGGCCGACGCGGGGATCCATGAGGGCATGTGGATCCCGTTTGGCACATAGAAGTACACAACGCGGCGTGGCGGGGTCGGCTCGGCGGCGTTGGCGAAGCGGCGGTGGTCGAGCGACGCGAGAAAGGGCAGGGCGACGGTGACGCCTGCGGCCTTCAGCAGATTGCGGCGGGACAGCGGGCTCATGGCGTCTCGGCCTCCTGAAAGCGGAAGGGCGGGGCGGTGGCGATAGCGGCGGCGAGCGCCCCGAAGCGGTAGCCCGAGGCGGCGAAGGTCGCCGTCAGCGCGCTCAGTGTGGCGTCGTCGGCGGGCCGGACCCCGCGGCCGAGGGCGTAGGTGAAGAGCTTCTCGGCGATGCAGGCGGGCAGCCGGGGGTCGTCGGCGAGGACCTGGGCGAGCTCGCCAGGGCCGACGAAGGAACGCCCGTCGGGGAGCGTCCCGCTGTCGTCGATGGGCAGGCCGAGCTCGCTGTCGCGCCACGCGCCGAGCCCGTCGTACCGCTCGAGGGCGAAGCCGATCGGGTCCATCGCGCTGTGACACGCCGAGCACACCGGCGCCGTCTTGTGGAGCTCCATCCGCTCGCGCATCGTCAGGGCCTCGCCGCCCGCGCCCGTGGCCGGGATGAGGCCCTCGACCCCAGGTGGCGGAGGCGGCGGCTCGGCGCACAGCAGCTGGCCGAGGACCCACTTGCCACGCCGGACCGCCGAGGTCCGGAACGGCGTCGCGAGGACCGCCATGAGGCCGGCCTTGCCGAGCAGGCCCGGGCGGACGGTCTCGGGGGTGAAGGCGACGTGGGCCCAGGCGCCGCTCCCTCCGTCGGCCGGAGCGGATAGCCCGTAATGCTTCGCGAGGCGTTCGTTGAGCCACGTCTCGGGCGTCGTCAGCATCGTCAGCAGGTCGCGATCACCGAGCAGGAAGCCGCGCAGGAAGCGGTGCAGCTCCTCGCGCATCGCCGCCCGCAGCGGCTCGTCGAAGCTCGGGAAGGCGCCCGGGTCCGGGATGAGGTTCGCGATGTCGCGCACCTGCAGCCACTGCCCCGCGAAGTTCGCGATGAGGGCCTCGGCCTTTGGGTCCGCGAGCATCCGCGCGACCTCGGCGGAGATGCCGTCAGGTGTCGCGAGGCGGCCCTCGCGCGCGGCCGAAAAGAGCGCCTCGTCGGGCATGGTCGACCACAGGAAGTAGGACAGGCGCGCGGCGATCGCCCACGGGTCGAGCGGGGCAGGGGAGGGACCTTCCGGCACGAACTCGCTGCGGAAGAGGGCCTGAGGTGCCAGCAGCGTCGCGGTGATGGCGAGCCTCAGCGCGTCAAGCGCCGAGTCTCCCTCGGCGAGGGCCGCGTCCCGCAGCGCGAGCAGGGCGTCGAGCGAGGACCTGAGATCCGGCCGGCGCCAGGCGCGTTCGGCGAGGCGGGTCAGCGTTTCACGGGCGCACGGGGCGGTCTCCTCGGCGGGCGTCACGTCGCCTCCCGGGGTGCTCACGGCCTCGGCGGCCAGCGCCTCGGGCGTGCAGGCGACGACGGCGGGCCACGGCGTCGCGGCGTAGACGTCGAGCTCGGCCGGGCCAGCGAGTGACACCCAGTCGAAGCCGAGGTTCCGGTCGGCGGGCGGCGCGTAATAGTCGTTGAGGTAGCTCAGCTCGAGCGTCACGGCGCCCGCTGGCAGCGTCAGCTCGGCGGCATACACCGCGGGCGCGGTGCGGGTCGCGGCGACCTCGAAGGTGCGCGCTGGAAGCCCGTCGACGAGCACCGCGAAGCGAGCGTGGTCGGGGCCAGCCGCCTCCTCGAAGGCGCGGACCTCGAGCCGCCAGGTGCCCGCCCGCGGCAGCTCGAGCGGGACGACGAGCTCCCCTCCCGACGCGAGGATCATCGCGCCCTCACGCGGGCCGCCCCACTGCGCCGTCGAGTCGAGAAACTCGGCCTCGAACCGGTAGCTCACCGGGGCGGT
>SYAK01000003.1 GCA_005788935.1 Pseudomonadota bacterium | reverse complement strand
GGAGATCCTGTACGGGCGCCTCGAGCACGGCGGGCACGTCCGCATCGACGTCGGGCCAGCGCCCGAGGGCGGCGAGGCGAGCCTGAGCTTCGCGTTTGGCTCGGTGCGACCTGGCGGACCTGAGGTGCGCCAGGAATCGCTCGCCTGAGGCCGGGACACGGCGGCTCGGTTCTCTGAGTTACTTCTTATTGCAGAGGTTCTCGCAGAACCGGGAGGCCTCGCTGACGGAGACCCCCGCCGCGATGTTCTCCGTGAGGCACTTGTCCACACACGGGCTGATCTTGCCGCCAGACGAGCTCGAGGCCTCGGCCTGACCGAGGAGCGTGACCGTGGCGAGGGTGGCGGCCGCGAGGCCGAGGATCGACAGAAGGGTCTTCTTCATGATGTCTCCGATGGGTGTAGATCCACGCACGAGGGGCTGATCTTCGCAGGAAGATATCTTTCGTGCATGAAGAGGGTAGCGCTACATGATTCGGCGCGTCTAAAGAACTCGCCCTTCAACAAGCAAAGGACCGTTGATAAAGTGCACTCGGGGAACAAGGATGCGCGCCAATGCGGATCTGGCTGGCGACTCCGCAGCGAGGAGCTCGCCGACCGCGCAGACAGAGGCAGGATGACGCATGCGGCGGGCTGTGGCTTCGGGGTTGCTTTGGTTGTCATGCTGGGCGGGCGTCGCGACGCAGGCGTCGGAGGGTCATGCGACGGGCCACGACCGCGGCTGTTCGGCGCCGCTCGCACGGGTCTGGGCGCTGTTCGGAGCGCGTTGCGGGGGAGGGACCTGCGGACCTGAGGTGATGCGCGAGCTCGCGTCCTCGCTGCAGTTTGCGCTCGGGGAGATCGGGGCGGACGACCTTCTGGCGCTGCTTGACCTGTGTGAGTCGCTCGCGGCCGCCTCGGAGCAGCTCGAGGCCACCTGCCGAAAGGGGGCGCTGCGCATCGTGGACGGCGAGCTGAAGGTGCTGGTGGGCGCGCGTCGCTGGGGGGACGCCCTGCGCTGGAGCGGCGCGCACGGGCAGCTCGGCGCGGCCTGGGAGACGGGGGCTGTTACGACGGTCGGGCGCGCGCTCGAGGCGCACGTCAAGGGACTGAAGGCGCCTCAGGGCCTGACGCAGGCTGTGGCGATCGCCGAGGCGCTGACGCCCTTCGTGGCCGAGGCCGGAGCCGAGTTGGCGGTGCTGCGGGCGTGGTCGGCTGTGCGGACCCGCGTCGGGGTGCTCGCGGAGGCGGTCGTGTCGGGGCACCTGCAGGGCCACGCGTGGGCCGAGGCCGAGGCGGTCGTGGAGGCCCACGCAGCGTTCGCACCGCCCGACTGGCGGCGTCGGGTCGAGGGTGTCATCGCCTCGGCGAGGGCTGGCTCGACAGAGCTCGTGGCGGACTGCGTGCGCGCGAAGACGTGGGAGGCGTGCGATGCGGCCTTCGATGCGCTTGTCGAGGCCTGCGACCGTGAGGATGCGACCTGCAATCAGGCTGCGAAGACGGCCCTGCGGCAGGTTCTGGCTCCGCTCTTCACGCGGCCTGCAGCCGACGCGGAGCGCCTCGCGGCGATGGCGGACGCGGTGCGGGGGCTCGACCGTCTCGCCGCTGGGGATGCGCTGGCACAGCTCGGCGGGCAGGCGCTCGGTGCGGCGCGGCAGAAGGTCGAGGCTGCCACGCGGCGCCTCGCCCGGGAGGGCCGCTTCGAGGGGGCCCGGGAGCAGGTGGACGCGTTCGCGGAGGACTTCGGGGAGGCCTGGGTCGTGCGGATGGAGGCCGAGATCGCGGCCGAGGACGGGCGACAGACCCGCATCGCCGAGCGTGCGGCCTTCCCTCACTGCACCCGGGGCGAGCGCAGCCTTTGCTGCGCCGAGGCTGGTGGCCCCGACGAGCTCTCTGGCTATTGCGTCTTTGCGGCGGCGGTCGAGAAACGCTACGGGGGTTCGGCTGTCACCTGCGTCGAGGAGGAAGCCGCAAACTTCGGCTGTATCGTGCGATGACGGCGTCCGTGGCGCTTGGCCTCGGCTTGGCGTTCATCGCGGCTGGGTGCGCGGCCAGGGCGCCAAGCCTCGCTGGGCCCGGGTCGCAGGCCAACCTCCCCGCTGTCTCCGAGGGGTCGGCCGAGGGTGGCGGAAGCGTGGCGGGGCCCGGGAGCGCCGCGGCTGTCGTGGATCCGGTCGAGGCGGTCGACGTCCCCGAGCCCGAGGCGGTGGCACCCCCCCTCGAGGTCGCGCCACCGCCCTTCCCGTGGGCCGCGGCCGCCTGTCCCGAGCCCGCGAGCGAGACGGTCTCGGTGTTGCTCCTGCCCCCGAGATCGAAGGGGGATGGGCCGCGCGTCCTCGTCGCCGCCGACGAGGCGCTCGAGGGGCCCGTCGAGGTGCAGCTTGCGCTGGGTCGGGACGCCACCGCCACGATCGCGGGCGAGGCCCTCTCGGGACTCGACATGTCGACCTTCGGCTATCGGTTCACGGGACCGCCCGACGCGAAGGTGACGGGGCTCCGCCTCCGCGCGGGCGACCGCCTCCTCGCGTGTCGCGACGCCCGCACCGTGCGCGCGCGGCCGATGAACGGGACGGTTGCGCTCGAGCGGCTGTATTCCCTGTGGATCACGCGCCTGCTCGACATCCCGTTCGGCGAGCTCATCGACTCGCTCACGCCGCTGCTGCAGTCCCCCGAGCGCAACCTGCTGCACGACAGCCTCGGCCTTCGCGAGGACCAGCCCGGCTCGCCTGTGGCGCTAGCCCCGGACTGTGCTGATTTTCCCCTTGTCCTGAGGGGATACTTCGCCTGGAAGGTCGGCCTGCCGTTTGGTCTCAACCGCGTCAAGCCCCCGCCGTGGTGGCGCGCCGCGGTCACCCCCCCGTCCCCGCCCGCAGCTGTCGCGTCGGCTTCACCGTCGGCTGCTGGACAGCAGCGTGTCCCTGGCGCGCACCTCTGGCTCGTCCTCGATCCGATGCACGGGACGCTGCCAGCGCAGGCCTTCCAGCACCACATGGTCGCAGTGATGTCGAATCACGCCTGGTGGCGCATGCAGCAGGACTGGCATCTTCAGGACAGTATGCTTTATCCGGTAGCCATGACGCGCGAGGGCCTCCGACCGGGGGCGGTCTACGTCGACCCGTTCTCGCACGTCTCGATGGTGGCGGGCTGGAAGGACATGGGCGGCGGCAAGGCGCGCCTCATCCTGGCCGATGCGCAGCCTACGAAGTATATCGCGCTTCACAAATACATCGAGGGTCGCCTCGTTTACCGCGCGGATCGCGCGGCGGGCTTCCGCTGGTTCAGGCCGCTCGCGCGGGCGCGCGACCGAGAGGCCTGGGTTCCGATGGGGGCAGGCTGGCTTACGGAGGCCCGTGCCGGGGCGCGCAAGGACGCGGGGCGGGAGCCGCGTCTCTCCGAGTCGGCCTTTCGCGAGCGCGTCGAGACGTTGCAGGACCCAGCGCCGAGGGACCCGCGCGAGGCCCTCGAGGGGCTCGTCGACGCGCTCGAGGCCACCCTGCGCGAGCGGGCGAAGATCGTCGAGGCCGGGTTTCAGGTGCGTCGCGAGGGCCCCGAGATCCCGCTGCCGCCGACGCCGCGCCTGATGTTCCACGGTTACGGTCTGTGGGAGGCCTGGTCCACGCCCTGCCGCGACCTGCGGCTCCTCGCCTTTCTGCGCATCATCGACCAGTTCCCGGAGGCCGTGGCCTCGAATCCGGCGCGCTACCGGCTCGAGACCGGCGAGACGCCCGAGGAGGCCCGTCGACGGCTCGAGGCGACGCGCGAGGGGCTCCTGCGGGCGCGGACCTTCACCTACCAGCGCTCGGATGGCTCGGCGCAGGTCCTGAGCCTCCTCGAGGTCATGGCGCGCCGGGTGGCCTTGGAAATCGGCTACCATCCAAACGATTGCCCGGAGCACCGCTGGGGCGCGCCCGAGGGGAGCGAGGAGGCTGCGACTTGCACGCTGCGTGCCACGCCGGAGGAGCGGGCCCGCATGGAGCCCTGGCGCTTGGAATTTCAGGCCGGTTACGGCTGCGAATAGGGCTGCATGCGTCGCCGCGACGGGGCCGCCGGAACGGGGCATCCGCGGTGTCAGGCGGCGGGCTTCGCTTGTGGAGACGCGTCAACTTCGCTAGGATGCGAGGCTTCGAGGGGGCGCCGTGCCAAGGAAGACCACATCGAAGACGGGCGAGCACGAGGCAGCCAAGGCGGCCCCGGGCGGCAAGCGCGCACGCAGCAGGACGGTCGAGGTCCCAGCCCTCGAGGGAGCCGGCCCGCCCGTGCCGTCCGACGCCGTCGCGCCGCCGTGGATCCCGCCTCTGCGCCTGCGCTTGCACGACCGCTACCTGCTCGACCGGTGGACCGGGCTCGTGGCGGGTGGCGCCATCTATGAGGCGCAGGACACCTCCGAAGGCGGTCGCCCAGTCGAGGTGATCGTCTTCGCTCCCGCCCTGTCGGCTCTGGCGGTGATGGGGCAAAACCGCGAACGTCTCGAGCGCATGCTGGCCTTCGTCAACCCGCACCTCGGGGCGACGTTCGATGTCGCCACGTCCGAGGGCCTGCTATTTCTGGTGGCCGAGCCGCGTCCGCCCGAGACCTTTCGCGCATGGCGCGCCACGACGACCGTCGGACTGTCGGGGATCCTGAAGATCTGCAGCCACTTCCTGCAGGCGCTCGAGTCGGTTCACGACGCAGGGACCTTTCACGGGGCGTTGACGTCGGCGTCCTTCCGGGTCATCGACGGGCGCGGGGTCGTCGCGCCGCCGTGGTGGCTCGACGCGGGCGGGGCGACGGTCGAGGGTGGGCCCGAGGCACCGTGGTCTGCGCCCGAGTGCGCGGTCGCCCCGGCGCGTCCGACGCACGCCACGGATCTCCGTGCGCTCGCGCTCGTCCTGGGCGAGGCGCTCCTCGGGGTCCCCGCGGCCAGCGCCGGCCCGTGCTTTCCCGCGCTCGTGGCGGGCGGGGCGGTGCAGGTCGGCGGTGAGGTCGTCCCGGCCGAAGTCGGGCCAGTCCTCGCCCGTGCGCTCGAACCGGACCCCGCCGCCCGCTTTCCGTCGGTCGCCGCCCTCCGCCAGGCCCTCGAGACGGCGCTTGGTCCTCTCTGGGCCGAGGTGGGCCGGCCAGCGACGACGCGCTTCCTCGCCTCGCTGCCGATGCGACAGGCTGGCGGGCGTCCGCTCTCGGCGCTGACCGCGCGGATTGCGCGCCCGACCTCCCTGCTGCCGCCAGTCGACGTCGCCCGCACCCCGACTGTCGAGGGTCCGCGCGTCGCGGTGGCCGCGATCGATGTCGGCGCGGACACCGTCGAGGGGCTCGCGGTCGCGGACGCCGCGTCACGTGCGACGCCTCCGGTCAGTTCGCAGTCCTCGACGCTCGATTTCGTCGCGCCCATGGGCGGCGCCGCCGTGCCGCCGTCGGCTGGCCCCTTGTCGCCCCCCTTGTCGCCCTCCGTGGCCCCGACAAGCGGTCTGCGCGCGGTGGTGGACGACGACGACGATGCACCGCCGCCGCCGCCGCCCGGCGATGACGGCACCCTCGCGGGTACGGTCGCCGAGGACCAGCCGCCGTGGGCCAACCTGCCACCGAGGCCGCCGCCCCCGGACGACCCGACCATCGCCGAGCTGGTCGTCCCGGAGTTGCGGCCTGCGCTCCAGCTGGCCAAGGAGCGCGACACGGTGGCGCTTCGGGCTCCTCCGCCGACCTCGGGCGAGCGCCCCACCGTCGTGGGGCCCGCGCCCGCCGCCGCTCCGTCCCAAGCCGCGGCTTCGCCGGTATCACCCCTCGCGTCGCCGCCGCGCGGGTTGCTCGAGACCGAGGAGGCGCGTCGGCCTCAGGTCCACGTGCAGGCCGCAATCCCGGCGCCGCCGCCAGACCCCGACCCGTCTGCCGACCCCCCCGCCTCGCGTCGCGGCCTGTTCCTCGGGCTCGGTCTCGCGGGCGCCGTGGTCGTCGCGCTCGGTCTCGTCGTCCTGCTGAGCGGTGCGGACCCGGTCCCGACGTCGTCTGTCGACGCGGGGCGCCTCGTCCCGACCGCCTCGGATGATGCGATGGCGGCTGCTGCGTCCCCCATCGCGCCAGACGTGGCCGATGTGCCCGACACCGCGAGTGGCCAGGTCGCAGCACCCGACACGGTCCCCAACACCGGGGTCGCCAGTCCCGACGTGGGTCCCTCGGACGCGGGCGCCGTGGCCGGTGGTCCCCCGGACGCCGGTCTTGCGCCGACCGATGCGGTCGTCGTCGCGGTCGAGCCGGCCAGCGCGCCTCCGATCCTCGACCCGGAGACCGTGACCTGCCCGCCCGGGATGTCGAGGCTCAAGCGCAAGCTGCCGCCTGCGGACCCCGGCCAGCCTGCGACGTGGGAGGTCAGCTGCATCGATCGGCTCGAGTTTCCGGGCGGCGGCGTCCCGACCGTCAACGTCGACCTCGGCACGGCTCGCGGCCTGTGCGCGGCGAAGAAGAAGCGGCTCTGCACGCGGTCGGAGTGGCGACGCGGCTGCGGAGGCAAGTACCCGTACGGCGCGGACTTCGAGCAGGACCGCTGTCACCTCGTCAGCGATTCTGGCGGTGGTCAGTCCCCGGTCGCGACAGGCTCGAAGACGGGCTGTCGCTCGCCGCTCGGGCTCGCGGACATGGTGGGCAACGTGGCCGAGTGGACCGTCGATGGCTCGGTCAACGGCGGCTCCTCGCTAAAGGACGGCGAGAACGCGACCTGCGACCTCACGAGTCGCCGCGCGGGAGGAGCGCCGCACATCGGCTTCCGCTGTTGCGCCGACCCCGTCCGCTGACCCGCCTGCGCGCTGGGCGACCTCAGGTGAAGGCGCTCTTGCGGTGGACCCACACGCGGGCGAGCCCGCCGTCACCTTCCCCCGGGCTCGCGTGAAGGCGGGCGATGCGCTCGCCGAGTGCGGCGTCGATGGCGGCGGCCGAGGTGGGGACGGCGATCGGGCCAGGCGGGCGGCATTCGACAGGCGGCTTGCGCGGGACGGCGAAGAAGACCTCGTGATCGTGGTCGTCGCCGTCCTTCCATTGAGGCTGGCCGCCCCAAAAGACCTTGCAGACTGGCGGGAAGCCCCGGAAGCGGCGCCAGGCCGCGAAGACGCGGGACGGGTCGCGACGCGAGAGGGCACAGGCGAGCTCGAAGACGCGCGCGGTGTCCTGCACGACCGCGACGGTCATCGGCCTTTCGGCTGGCAGCGGCGGACCGGGCAGGCCCTCGGCGAGCTCGAGCGGGGGCGGCACGAACAGCTGCACCTCGACCCACTCGCCCGGGAAGGCGTAGGGGCGCGGGCGGGCCGGGCCCGTCGCTGGCGCGTAACTCTCTGCGCGTAATGTGTGCGTGAGGAAGGACGCGCTCGCAGCACGGTCGAGCGGCAGCAGGAGGGCGGCGCAGGAGGACGACAACATCGCTGAAGTCTGACTCAGCTGGCGGCCGTTGTGAAGTCCTGCGTCGTCACGTGTGTGTCCCGCTCGGCGGACGGGCCGGGACGACGGCGCCACGGTCGCGGCGGGAGGGCTTGACCTGGGCGTCGCCGCGCTTAACGCCTCAGGCCCGCGTCGTGCCCCGCCGCGGAAGGCTGTGCTGCGCCACATCAAGGGAGGAGCTCTGCATGAACCGTCATCTCGCACGCCGCGGCCTCGCGGCCCTCGTCCTGTCGCTGACAGCCGCGGGCTGCGGTGAGGACGCGACGGCCCCGCCCGCGACCGTGGAAGACGCGACGGCCCCGGAGGCCGACGCCCCTGTCGCCGCGGAGGTCGCCGAGCCACCCTCCGAGCGCGTCCGCATCGTCCCCCTCCTTGAGGACCCCGCGCTCGGGCTCTTGATCGGGCGCTCTCGCGCGGTCGCGTTCGAGGTCCCGGAAGGCGCTGTCGCGGTCACCATCTCGGTCGTGGGAGCGCGCGGCGACTATCACACCGTCGACGACTGGCGCGACGGCGCATCCGGACAGCTCGTGAACGAGAACTGGCTCGCCTCGCCCGAAGCGCAGCAGGGCCTGTGCCTTGGTTGCGCGAACCGGGTGACGGTGAGCGACGGGGCCTTCGCGACGCTCGCGCCGAACAATCCTGCCGCGACGTTGCGGCCTGGGCCGCACAGCGTCCGGATCCTCGGCTTTCGGCCGCGGCCGGTGGTGTCCGAGGGCTCGGCGGTGTGCGGTGACACCATCTGCCACACGCTCGACCAGTTCAACTGCCAGCGTGACTGCGGCGCTTCCCCCATCAACGGGCGGGTTGCGGTCCAGGTCCTCGCGAAGGTGGCCGACGATGGGCAGCTGCCTGCCGCGGGTGTCCTCGACCTGAACCTCCATTTCACGGGCGCACAGGGGCTGACGGCCACGACGGCGCAGGCCGACCCGGCCTTCCAGGGCTACCTCGCGACGATGCGCGACCTCTACGCTCAGGTTGGAGTGTCCCTCGGCGAGTTGAGCTACCACGACATTGATTCCGTCTATGCCACAATCGAGAGCTTCGACGGGCCAGACGCCGACCTCTCCGAGATGTTCGCGCTGTCGGTTGGCAAGCCAGACGCGGTCAACCTGTTCTTCGTCAACGAGCTTTCGGCCGGCCAATTCGGCGCCTTTGCCGTGGTCCTCGGGATTTCCGGCGGGATCCCGGGCCCTCCGCGCCTTCAGGGAAGCCCGAGGTCGGGCGTGGCCATCGCGCTGAAGCCCGTCGACGGCGCGCCAGCCGGGGTCGCGACCACGATGGCCCACGAGGTCGGTCACTTCCTCGGGCTCTTCCACACGTCCGAGCAGAGCTTCTTCGGTGGCGCAGCCATCCACGACCCGCTGCCCGACACGTCGGAAGATGATGACAGCTGGCTCATGTTCAACACCGGCGCGGGCTCGCGCATCTCGGCCCAGCAGGGCGCCGTGATGCGGGCCAACCCGTGGATCCGCCATCCCGAAGGTGCCGAGTGAGCCGCCGCCGCCCCAACTCGAGGAGCTCCGCCATGATGAAGACCCTCCGTCAGTTCGCGATGTGGGCGCTGATCGCGGCGCCGCAGGCCGCCGTGGCCTCGCCACCGGCCCAGGTCGCGCCGCCCGCGACCGCTGTCGACGGCCGCTTCGAGGCGATGCTCCAGAGCCTCGACGTGGTCCCACCGTCGCGCGCGGCCTTCCTCGTGGCGTTCCCAGACGCCCCCGACCGCCTCGTGCGGGTCGCCCGGGACGTCACGCGCGACGCGTGGACGCGCCTTCGCGCGCTGTCGATGCTGTCGTTCTTTCCGACGCCAGCGACCGCGGACGCGCTCACGAGGTTGACGCAGGACGGGGCGCCAGCCATCCGGGGAGAGGCGGTCCTGACCCTCGGCCGGGTCTTCGGCGGCGTCGTCGGAGCCGCAGCCGATCCCGTCCTCGCGGCCGTGAGCCGCGGTCTGCGGGATGCCGTCCCGGAGGTCCGCGAGAAGGCCATCCGCGCGCTCCGATGGTGCCACGATGATCGAGCGGTCGGGCTCCTCGCCGAGGCGCGACGCGACGGCGGGATGCGCCCCCTCGTCGACGCGACGTCGGCTCGTCGTGCGCGCCTGCTCGGGCGCTGACGTCGCTCGCGGCGACCGGGGCTTCCGGCCCGAGGTCGCTCAGTTCAGCGCGGACGGGATCGCGAGCATGAAGTGCGGGATCTCGATGTCGAATTCCGCGAGGCCCTCGACGCTGGCGGCGAGCGGGCGCATGCGGTAGGTCCCGCGCATCGATCCGACGGGCGTGTCGAGCGGGCAGAAGCTGCGATAGGTGAAGCGTTCGCCAGGCGCGAGGCGCGGGTGCTCGCCGACGACGCCAGGTCCGTTCACCTCTTCCACGCGGCCCGAGGCGTTCTCGATGCGCCAGTGGCGCGAGACGAGCTCGGAAGGCTCGGCGTCGACGTTCGCGATCGTGATGTCGTAGGCGAAGACGTAGACGCGGCGGGCCGGGTTCGAGCGCTCGGCGAGCCAGTGGGTCTCGACGCTGACACGGAAGCCGTGGGATGTGGCGGTGGTCGGCATCGGCTGGCTCCGGCGCGAGGGGAAACGGGTGGCGGGGCGCGGCGCGGTGGCCGGCCCCGCCATCGGGGGGAGAACGCGGGACGCCCGGCTCAGGCCGGGATGAAGCTCGCGTGGTAGTCGGCGTCCTCGAGCGCGCGGGCCGCCGTCGTCGGGCGGAGCGGCTTGAAGACGTCGAGCATCACGGCCATCTCGGTCGTCGCCTTGTGGCCGATGCTGGCCTCGTAGGAGCCCGGGTGAGGCCCGTGCGAGGTGCCCATCGGGTGGAACGAGATGGACCCCGGCCCGACGCCCTTGCGCGAGGTGAAGTGGCCCTCGCAGTAGAAGATGATCTCGTCGCAGTGGACCGAGGCGTGCGGGTAGGGGCACGGGATGGCCTCGGGGTGCCAGTCGACCACGCGCGGCACGAACGAGCAGACGAGCCCGCCGCCGATGCCGAAGGTTCCGTGGATGGTCGGCGGCAGGTGGACGAGCGAGGTCTTCGGCTGGAAGGCCCGGATCGGAAACGCCCACGGCCACACCGTCCCGTCCCAGCCGACGACGTCGAGCGGGCTCGCGGGCATGGTGTAGGCGGTGAAGCGGCCCTCGCGCTTGGCGACGACGGTGCGGATCCCCTCGTCCCGCGGCCCCTGGAAGTCGGGGCGCCGGAAGTCGCGGTGCGTGAACGGGGCGTCCATGCGCAGCTGGCCGACATCATTTCGGAACTGGCGCGGGATGTGGACGTCCCGGCGCGCCTCGATGATGAACCAGTGCTGCGCGAGCCCGGGCGTCAGCTCGAAGCGGTGCGTCAGCCCGCGCGGGATGAAGACGTAGTCGCCCGGGACGAAGTCGACGTCGCCGAGGATCGTGATGAGGCGCCCGCCGCCTTCGTGGACGTAGATGAGGTCGTCGGCGTCGCCGTTTTCGAAGTAGACGTCGTCCGACACGGTCGGCTTGGCGATCCCGATGATGACGTCGTCCGAGAAGGCGACAGGCACGCGCGCGGCGAGCGGCGTCTGGCCCGCCGCGGGCGCCACGTTCTGCGACAGGTAGTGGCGGCGCAGCAGCAGCGGGTCGTCGGTCGCGGCGACAGGGGCCGCGTGTCCGCCCTCGTACGCCCACCAGCGCAGCTGGACGTGCGGCGCGTTCAGGCGGTAGGCGATGGTGAAGGGCCCGTCGAAGCCGACGCGCGTCAGGCAGTGCTCATGGCGGAGCACCCCGTCGCGCCGCATCGCGGTGTGGGGCTTTGGCGGGAGGTCGCCCGCCGCCATGCGGTCGATCATGCATCCCTCCGGGCGCGGGTCTTCTGCTCGAGCTCGATGGACTCGAAGAGCGCGCGGAAGTTCCCGCCGCCAAAGCCCTTGTCACCCTTGCGCTGAATGATCTCGAAGAAGAACGGGC
>SYAK01000078.1 GCA_005788935.1 Pseudomonadota bacterium | reverse complement strand
CCCAGTCGAGCACCGCGAGCGGGTCTGCACCAGCCGGAGCCGCCACCTGGCCCGCCGTCGGCCCGAGGAAGCTCGGCTGCCCGCTCGCGATGAGGCGGCGATGCATCAGGGCGGCGCGGCGCCGGACCCCGAGGCGCCCGGGAAGGAGCCCCTCGCGGGCACACCCGCGCTCGACGCAGGCGGCCATCACGTCTGCGATGGCGAGGATGTCGCGTCGGACCTCGGCCTCGGGGCGGAGCGCGCGCTCGTTCTCGAGCATCAGCGTGCTGACCGACAGGCCGGTCGCGCGGCAGCGTGCGAGCAGCGCGTCTCCCGAGTCGAAGGGGTGCGGGATGGGGGCCGTGGCGCCCGCAGGGGCCAACGGCGAGATGACGCGGCCATCGCCGTTCGCGACGAAACCGCCACCGACCGAGAAGTAGGTCCGATCACAGACGGGATCGCCGCTCGCGTCGAAGGCGACAAAGCGGACGCCGTTCGGGTGCAGCGGCAGGCGACTGCGCTCGAAGAGAAGGTCCTGGCCCTGGACGAAGGACACCAGGTGGCCAGCGAGGGCCACGCGGCCGGTCTCGGCGACGCGCGCGAGGACGTGCGGTACGATGTCGGGATCGAGGGTCTCGGGTCGCTCTCCCGCGAGCCCGAGGACGATCGCGGTGTCGGTTCCGTGCCCGCGGCCCGTGGCCGACAGCGACCCGTAGAGGCGGATGTTGAGCCCGACGACGCGCGCGAGCACACCGGTCGCGACGAGGTCGTCGACAAAGATCCCCGCCGCCCGCATCGGGCCGACCGTGTGAGAGCTCGACGGCCCGACGCCAACCTTGAAGATGCTGAAAACACCCACGTAATCCGCCATGCCTGCCCTCGGTGACTCGGGGGTCGAATTCAAATTCACGAACCTGTTTTGGGATCAGGGGTCGGGTCCGAACTTATCAACCTGCTTACCCGAATCAGGCGGGGTAGCGCAGGCGCTCCCCTTCGTAGCGCGAGCCGGGCTCGAAGAAGACGAGGCCGAAGCGGCGACCGCGCGCCACAGGCGCCCCGCCGAACGTCGGGATGCCTGGCCGGATTTCATGGGTCCACGCGCGACGCACCTCGTCCGCCATGACGTAAAGCGATCGCGGCGGCACGAGGACGGGGACGTGGCGCCCCGAGCCGTCCTCGTAGAAGTCGAGCACGGTCGGCGAGCCGAGGCTGACGGTCGTCACGACGTCCCCTGCGAGGAAGTAACTGTCCTTGTGACGACGGATGAAGTCGTCGACGCCGTAGCCCACCATCGTGCAACCAAGCGTCAGCCGCCCCCGCGCGGCCTTGGGAAAAATGGTGCGGGCGTGCATCCCGTCGAATATGGCGCGTATGACCTTCGAGAAAACACGATCGAACGTGGCCACGTCGTCGAACTCGAACCCGTCGTCGTGCCCGTCGTTGCGCTCGGCGCGGGCGCTCGAGAGTAGCGCGAACAGCTGGTCGTGCAGCGTCGCTGGGAGGAAATCCTTGAACAGACGCATTCCGGGGGGAAGGGCTGACGTGTCGGGCGGGGTCGTGAGCGTCATGACACGACCCAACCTAGCAGCCGTCGCCGGGGGTGTCGATGCCTGGGCCGGTGCCTCGACGGACTTGCTTGATGCCGCCTCCCGCTCGTGTAGGCTCGGATGCGCCGGCTCCCGCCGCCCCCGGGTCCGCCGAGTCCGCCTGAACGCCCCCCGAAGAGGTCGCCCATGCTCTACCGCTCGCTGCTCGCTCCCTGCGTCGCCACCGCCTGGCTCCTCATCGGCCTGGCGACGACCGCGGATCTCGCGGCCTGTGGTGAGTCGTCGTCGTGCGCGGACGGGACGCGTGACTGTCCGTGTGCGGCCGACCGCTTCTGTGACCCCGGGCTGTCTTGCCAATCGGGGACGTGCGTCGGCCCCACGGAGGGCGACCTGGACGCCTCGGACGCCTCGATGACCGACCTCACCCCCGAGGATGTTCCGCCGCCGCTGACGTTCGTGGTGACGTTCGATCCGCAGGGCGGGACCCTCGTCGGAGAGGCGACCCGGACCCTCGTCACGCTCGACCTTTACGGCGAGCTTCCGGACGCGACGCGCACCGACTTCGACTTCACGGGCTGGTGGACAGCCCCGGTGACCGATCCGGACGGCGTGGAAGTGACCGCCGAGACACGGATGACCCGCCGGCTCGATCACACGCTGTATGCGCGCTGGTCGCCCATCCCGAAGTTCGTCGAGGTCGAGCCCGGGGGCTTCATGCTCGGTTCTCCCGGCAGCGAACCGGACAGCGGCGGCGGCGAGGTCGGGCGCGAGTGGGACGAATTGCAGGCCGAAGTGACACTGACGCGCGGGTTCACGATGGGCGACAGCGAGGTCACCCAGTGGCAGTGGAAGACGCTGAGCGGCGGCCTCAACCCCTCGCACTTCAGGGGCTGCGACAGCTGTCCGGTCGAGAACGTCACGTGGTGGAGCATCTTCGGCTACGCCAACGCACGCAGCACCGCCGACGGTGCCGCGCCGTGCTTCAAGCTGCCCACATCCCAGCCCGACGGGACGCCGTGCACGGGCACCTGGCAGGCTGGAACGCTCGACTGCGGCGAGGCCATGCCGGAGCTGCGGGATGTCGAGTCCGTATACGACTGCACCGGATGGCGTCTCCCGACGGAGGCCGAGTGGGAATATGCGGCGCGGGCGGGGACTGTGGGCGCGACCTACGGCGGCGAGCTGAGCGGGGCGGGCGGGTGCGTCACGCTGACCGGCGACGGCGACATCGCGGAAGGGACCCCGCTCGCAGACCTCGGCTGGTACGCCTGCAACAACACGCCGAACGGGACGAAGGAGGTCAAGGGCAAGCGTCCGAACGCCTGGGCCCTGTTTGACATGCTGGGCAACGTGTCGGAGTGGACCTGGGACCGCTACGCGAAGGACAGCACCGGCGGGACGGGCGGCGACGACCCCGCCTTCGCCGAGTCTGGCTTTGCACGGGTCTACCGCGGCGGGAGCTGGGTCAAGCACGCCGGGTTTCTCCGATCGGCCAACCGGATGGACGCATCACCGGGCGCGCGCGGCAGCTTCCTCGGCTTCCGGCTCGTGAAGTCGCTGGTCCCGGCGCCCCCCACGGAGTAAGAACGGCTGAAACGGAATTGTGCATCCTTGCAACATTCTGTTTCAGGCCTGAAACAGAATGTTGCAGCCTCGCGCCCCCGCCGCAGGTCTGCGGCGCGGAGTCCCAGGGCTTAGCCGACGACCAGCGTCTTCGACGCGAGCATCACGCCGTCGTCCATCCGGGCGACCTCGAGCAGGTGGAGCCCTCGCTTGTCGACTGGAACGGCGCGGAGGACACCGTCGGTCGCGAAATCCGTGTCAGGCTGACCGAACCGGGCATATTCAGGATGTGACGCGAATATGCCCGCGGTGACGTCTTCGGGGAAGTACAGCTGCGATATCCCAAAGGATGTATCGCCATCACGCACCTCGAAGTGGATATGGATGGCGCGGCCCGGATACCAGCCCGGAAAGCAGGTGTCGAAGGCGACGACCCCGTCGGACCCGGTGGGACCCGCGCCGCGGCCCGCATTCGACGCCGCGAGCGCGGGGATGCGCACGCAGATGCGGTTGTTCGGCGTCTGCCCCGTGTAGCTGCCGTCAGGTGTCGTGTGCCAGACGCGGACCGTGACGCCCGACCGCGGCGCGCACGCCGCGTCAATGACGCGCAGACTGAGGCGAACCGGCAGCCCGCCGAGCCCGTCCGAGATATCCTCGCGGACGAGCTGCAGCGCGGTCGTGCAGGGGCCAGCGGTCGACGGAACGATGTGTTCGCAGCCGGTCAAGGCTACCACGTGCGGGTCGGGGTAGCCCGCCTTGGCGGTCATGGCGGCCGTCCCGCCCCATGCCCATGCCTCCGGCCCTTCACCGCTGTCCGGCCCAGCGACCTCGGCGGGAGCCGTCACATCCGCCAGCGGTGCCACAACGTCCTGCGCCGCAACCTCCGGCGACTCCGGCGCGTCGGGCGCATCGTCTAGCGACGCGTCGACCTCCGAGTCGAAGTGGGACCGCCGCACGTCACCGACGCAGCCGGTCAATCCGGCCAGGCCAGCGCCTGCGAGCCAGCGAAGCACATCACGGCGGTTCGGCGCGGCCGCAGGCGAGGCAATGACGACGAACCGGGGCATCGGGGCTCTCCTCGGGTACGGTGCGCGTCAACGTCCAGGCCGCGGCCCGAACAGCGCCGAGCCGACGCGGATGAGGGTGGCGCCTTCGGCGATGGCCAGCGGAAAGTCGTCGCTCAGGCCCATCGACAGCTCGACCCGAGCCTCGCCCGGGCCCGGCGGGGCCACACGGTCCGCGATGGTCTCCGAGAGCTGCCGCAACCCCGCGAAGGCGCGGCGCAACGACGTCAGGTCGCCTGGCGCCGGGATGGCCATGAGGCCGCGCAGTCGGAGCACCGGGGAGGCCACGACCCGGTCCGCGAGCGCGTCGAGGCCCTCGGGATCGCAGCCAGCCTTTGTCGCCTCGCGGTCGACGTTGACCTGCAGACAGACCGGCAGCGGTTGGCCAGCGGGCCAGCGCGCATCGAACGCCTCGACGAGGGCTGGCCGGTCGACCGTGTGGACCATCGCCAGGGCGCCACCGAGGCGCGCGAGATCGCGCACCTTGTTGGTCTGGACTGGCCCGATGAGGTGCCAGGCGACAGGCGGCCCGCCAAAGGTCGAGACCCGCGCTGCGAGAGGCTGCACGCGGTTCTCGCCGAAGTGGCGGACCCCGAGAGCGAGCAGCTCGGCGACGGCCGCGTCGGGCTGCTCCTTCGAGACGGCGATGAGGCGAACGCTGTCCCGCGCGCGCCCGCTGACGCGACAGGCCTCGAGGATGCCAGCCTCGATGGCCGCGAGCCGGCCCGCAGCCCCCCCCGCGTCAGTAGGGGAGGATGTCATGCGCCCCCATTTCCTCCATCATTTCAACGGTCTGACAGAGAGGCAAGCCCACCACGTTGGTGTAGGACCCGACGATCGAGTCGACCAGATAGGCGCCGACCCCCTGGACCGCGTAGGCCCCGGCCTTGTCCATCGACTCGCCGACCGCGACGTACTTCTCGATTTCGGAGGGCGTGATGCGCTTGAAGCGGACGTCGGTCCCGACCGCCTGGACGCCTTCCTTGTTCTTGCGCAGGTCGTGGACGCAGAAGCCGGTGATGACGCGGTGCGTGTTGCCCGACAGCTTCAGCAGCATGTCGGCTGCGTCCGCCGTGTCACGCGGCTTGCCGAGGATGAGGTCGCCAAGGACGACGACCGTGTCGGCCGCGATCACCCAGCGCGTCTCCTGGTTGCGGGCCCCCGGAAGCGAGCTCGGGCGCCTCGCGGGGCTATCGCCTGCTTCGGCATAGAGCGACTGGGCCATGCGCTCGACGACCGCGAGACACTTGGCCCGCGCCATGCGCTTGGCGAAGTTTTCGGCGGTCTCCCCCTCGAGCCGGATCTCGTCGATGGACGGGGCGATGACCTTGACGGTGAAGCCGAGGCGCTCGAGGAGCTCCTTGCGCCGGGGCGAAGAGGATGCGAGGACGATCGGGACTGCCATGGGGGCCTCTGACGTTGAGCGTGAGCACCGGTCGCGTGGCGACCGCGCGCGGTGGACCGGCCTTCTAGCCTATCCGCGGCGGATGCTCAAAGGATGACGCAGGCGCGGAGTTGCGGTACAAGAATGCCCTCGGATTGGTCACCAGCCTGCGGCTTCGACGGAGGCGCAGCGGAGAAGCTACATGGGATGGTTCGGATTCGGTCGCGCGGCGGCCGACAGCGGCGACGGCAAGAGCGGCGCCAACAGCAAGATCGACAAGCTCCGCCGCAAGGCGACCAACGCCTTCGGCCAGGCGGTCGATCGGCAGTACGCGATGAAAGAGCTCTACCGCATCGGCACGCCCGAGGCCCTCGAGGCGCTGCTCGAGCGCTACGGCGTCAACGCGAGCGTCACGATCGTCGACCAGGACGAAAAGCGCGAACTCTACGACTGGCTCGTATCGGCGGGCGAAAAGTCCATCGGCCCCATCGAGGCCTACGTCTCACGCGCCGACGGCGTCTACTGGCCGCTGAAGGCGCTCCGCGAGGTCGCGGGCCTCGACCGCGCCGTGGAGGCGCTCCTGCGAGCCCTTGACCGCGCCGAGACGATCGACACGCGCGTCAACGAGCAGCGCGCCCAGCTCGTCTCGAACCTGCGCGACTTCCGGCATCCACGCGTGCTCGAGCGCCTCAGGTCGTTGAGCGCCGACCCGAACGATGACGTCCGGATGATGGCGCTCGACGGCCTCATCACCTATGGCGAAGCGGAAGCCCTTCCCGTCGTCGCCGCGCGCCTCGTCGCAGCCGACGAGAACCACCGCATCCGCAGCGTTCTGTTCGAGCAGCTCGTCGAGCACGCGTGGTCGCTTTCGCCGTGGCGCGCCGACATCGAGGCGAGCGGCGTCCTGCCCGGCCACTACGCCTTCGGGGCAAGCGACGCCCTCGTGCGCGCCCGCTGACCCTTCGTCCCCCACGCCCACGCCAAAGAGTCACCATGGAACCCTACGTCGTTACCCCCGAAGGCCTTGAGCGCATGAAGACGCGCCTCAAGCAGATCAAGGAGCACGAT
>SYAK01000077.1 GCA_005788935.1 Pseudomonadota bacterium | reverse complement strand
GTTGTGTATATTGCCGAAGGCCGCCGCGATGGTGAAGCGGCGCGACACCTTCGAGAGCGTCTCGTAGGCGTAGGCGACGTCGGCGGGCTGGGTGTAGAGGCGCGCGCTGTCGACGCCGCTGTTGTCGACGCCGTCCTCCTCGCCGCCGGTCACGCCGAGCTCGATTTCCAGCGTCATGCCCATCTTCTCCATCCGGGCGAGGCGGTCGCGGCAGAGCTCGATGTTCTCGTGCAGCGGCTCCTCGGACAGGTCGAGCATGTGCGAGCTGAAGAGCGGGGCGCCCGTCCGCGCGAAGTGCTCCTCGGAGGCCGCGATGAGGCCGTCGACCCACGGCAACAGCTTCTTGGCCGCGTGGTCGGTGTGGACGAGGACTGGCACGCCGTAGTGGCCCGCCACCGCGTGGACGTGCAGAGCCGCCGAGATGGCCCCCGCGATCGACGCCTTGTGGTCCTTGTTGTCGAGGCTCTTGCCGGCGTAGAAAGCCGCGCCGCCATGCGACAGCTGCACGATCACGGGGGATTGCGCCTTGGCCGCCGTCTCGAGCACGGCGTTCAGGATGCCGCTGCTGACGACGTTGACCCCGGGCAGCGCGAAGGCGTGGGCCTTGGCCTGCTCGAAGATGTGCTGAACCCCGTCTCCCGTCACGACGCCGCCGCGATGTCCAGTCATGGTCCCTTCTCCGTCGAATCCTGCGCGTGGATGCGCCCGAGGTGGTGGGCGCGGGTCTCGCGCGCCCACCACCGGGACGCGCGCGCAGCAATCGTAGCGCAGACCGAGCGCGCTGGCGACCTCTGGCGCCCCCGTTGACCTCCGCCGACCTCCACGCCACGCGTTTCACGCGTGAAACAGGCCGATTCACGCGTGAAACAGGCGGTTTCACATGTGAAGTGGCCTCTCCTCACGGCAGGCGGAGCCCCTCGAGCACAAAATCGTCGAGCGCGAGCCCGTGGTCGGTGTCCGCGTCATCGGCGTCCTCCCAGCGGAAGCAGACGCGTTCACCCGGCCGGATGTTGGCCCCGGCGAGGATATGATCGACGCGGACAGCGTGAGGTCGAACGTTGCCGTCGAGCGCCTCGGCCGGCCGGCCAAAGACGGGGCTCGTGAAGGAGAGTTCGGGGCTCCGGTACCAGCCGAGCGCCGGGCTTGAGGCGCGCGCGGACGTCAACGCGGTGACGCCGAACGTGTCGGGCACCGGGTTGCCAGTCCCACTGCGCGTCCAGTCCACGGCGAGCGACTGAGCTTCCGCCGCGGAACTGACCCGCCATTGTTCCCCCCGGTACGTCACCCGAAGGTCTGGCCATGTGACGCCGCTGTCGTTCGTCCAGCAGAAGCCCCAGCGCTGAATCCCGACCGAGGACGAAGCGATGCCGCCGAGGGCTCGGTCGCCAGATTGGGCGCCGTTGGCCGCGCCAAAGCTGTAGATGCCTCCCGTCGCGCCAGTGCCAGCGGAGATGAGGCCAGTCCCGGTTGCGTTGTGGAGCACCCAGCCTGTCAATCGCTCCATGAAACCGGTGACGGACGGCACGGCTTGCGCGAGCGTGTCAAAGCTCTGCATGTGAAGTGTCGCTCGAATCTCGCGCGGATCCCGGACCGCCAGGCGCCCTGTGGCCAGGGGATTGAAGTCAAGGGGCGACGTACCCCGCGGTGCGGTCCCGTCGAGGTCGCAGAGAAGCCACGTTTCGCCTCCGTCGCTCGAGAAGCGGCCAGCGAACGCATAGGACCCGAGGTCCGCCTCCACACCCATCAGCGCCACATACTCATCGAAGTCGGGCTCCTCGCCATCGGGATTGCCACCGACCACGTAATCCACGTGCGCCACGCCCGGCGACCAGACCCAGCTCGCATCAGGCACGGTCCCTACCCGCCCGAAGCCAGCCTGGAACTGGATGAGGCCATCAGGATCGCCGTCATTGCCTGTCGTGTCCTGGTCCGTCAGGCCCGGGACGTGGAGGCGCGCGAAGACCGACGCCTTGCCGCCTGCGGCCACGAGGAGCGAGGTGGGGCCCTGCAGGCGACACATCGCGATCGCGCGCGGTGACACCCCACACTCGCCGGTGGTGCGGTCGCAGGTACCCGCGTCGCAATCCTCGTCGGCGCGACACGCCACACACCCACCATCAAGACAATAAAGCGTCTCTTGACCGCAATCAAACACCAAGTCGGTCTCCGCGTAGCGGCACGTGTAGCCACCCGCGGGGGCCTCGAGACAGCGGCCAGGCGTCGACGCGCGGACAATCGCGTTCGCCGAGCAGAAGAGGTCGGGCGGCGGGCTGTTGCAGGGGTTCGGCTCACATGCGCCCGTCGGGCGGCAGAGGGAGTTCGTCAGCCCGGGGGTCCCGCGATCGGGGCCACGACCGATCAGCTCGCGCTGCAGGCACCACGCACCAGCCTCGTCGTTGGCGAGACCCATCTGGACGAGGCCCACGTCGCTTGGATCGACCCCCATCGCCTGCCCCGGAACGATCGGATACCCACCCGCAAGATCCCAGCTGACGACGTCGTGGAAGTCGCCGATGACAAGCATATCCTCGTCCTGTAGCGCGAACGTGCGAGGCCACGCCCAAGCGACCGGGACCCCTCCGTTTTCGGTCCGGTCGGTCGAGGCGCCGATGACGACGACCGCAAACGGCTGAATGACAAGGTCGGCTTCGATTCGAAAGTATCCCGTGTTGTTCATGACCTCGAGGCCTCGGAGATTGAGAGGCAGCGACGACTCGTTGAGGACCTCGACGTACTGCCCGAGGGCGGCTGTCGGCCGCACCATGAGCTCGTTGATGGCGATCTCTCCCTCGAAGCCCGGAAAACGCCAATCGGTACAGGCGGCCTGCCCGGAGCCATCCGTGTTGACCACGGCGCCGTCGACGCAGAAGGCTGCGCACTCCGTCTCCACCAAGTCGCCCCAATCGCACTGATACCCGTCCGGGCGCTCTGGCGCGGCCACGCACGTCCCGGTCGCGGACTCCGACAGGAGGATTCGCTCGACGCAGATCGCCTCAGGTTCACGCTGGCAGGGGTTCGGCTCGCATGGACCCGACGGGGGCTTGCACGTTCCGTCGGGATTGCAGACACCCGAGGCGCAATGGCTGCCGTCGCGGCAGGCCACGCACGCTCCCGAAACGCAGTGTTGGCCCGCGCGCGCGCAGTCCGTGACCGGCGTACGAAGGCCGTAGCCGCAGGTGAAGAACGCCCCGTCGGTCTTGCAGACGCCGGGGTTGGTGGCCGCGGTGACGACGTCACCGTCGCAGGCGAGACCCTCGGGCGGGCGGGTGCAGGGGTTCGGGGCGCAGAGGTCGGGCCCGAGGCGCAGCTCGCCAAGCGCGTCGTCGGAGAAGCCTTCGGTCGCGGCCCCGGCGCCGTCCCGGTCACACCAGGTCCAGTTGGCCCCCCCGTCGACGCTGAAGCGGGCCGCCACGCGGTAGGTCACGCCGCGGGCCGCCGGCGGGGCCGTGATGGCCGCCTGCCAGGTCTCACCGAGGCGCGACGGCCCGGACTCGGCGACGAAGCTGGCTGACGCGAACGCCCACACGGCCTCTCCGTCCGGCGACTCTGGCAGGCCACCGAAGCCGATCTCGGCCCGGACGCCCGGTGCGGGGCCGCCCGTCAGGACATCGGTGACGCCGGGGTGGTGCAGCTCGGCCGGGACGGGCGCGCTGGTGGCACCTGGCTCGACCCACAGGGGTGATGATCCGAGCAGGGTGCAGGCCGCAACCTCGGACGGCGCGCCCGCCCCATTGCGGGCCTCGGAGCGACAGCCACACTGGACAGGCGCGGTGGCGGCGTTGCGCGGGGTGGGTGTGGCGACCAGGAAGTCGGTGCCGCCCTGTCCAGCGTCGAGGCAACCGCCGACGTCGCGGTGGAGGGCGGTCGTGTTCGCCGTCGGGGTCCCCGCGGAAGCGCCCTCGAAACAGGTCGCACCACCCCAGCCCACGAGGTCCACGACGCGCGCGTCCTCCGTCGGGCACCCGGCCGCGAGCGCCGTCCCCCCCGCCACGAGCGCGAGGCGACCGCCAGTCGAGGCCACGTTGAAGGTTCCCGTCGCATCGGGCGCAGGCAGGGCGGCCGAGGTGCCAGCGCCAGCGGCAAGCTGGACGAGGTGGAAGCCACCCGGGGGTATGAGGCCGGTCAGCGTCATGACCTGCCAGGATGTGCCGGACGTGCTCCCGTATTGCAGAGTCCAGCCCCGCAGGCTGACCGCGGCCGTCCCACGATTGTGCAACTCCACGAAGTCGTTCTGATAGGGCGCGCCGTTGTTGCCGCCGCCGCCGAAGACCTGACTCAGGACGACGAGGCCCCCGCCGCAGCGGATCGGGGCAGCGGTCCTGAAGCCGACCGTGACGTCCGCCGCGAGCGCGGTCCCAGCGGCCGATCTGAGCCCGGTGCCGATGCGAAGGGCGAGCGGGACGCCAAGCGGCAGCGGGCTCACGGGCTCGAGACGCAACGTCCTGCGGTCGTCAGAGAGCGAGAGGCCGGAGACCGGCGCGACGCCGAGGCAGGTCGTGCCCGCGAAGGCGCCGTGGGACAGCTGGACGTTGCCGGAGCAGGCGCCATCAGCCCCGGCCGTGATGACGGTCGCACCATCGATCGGCTGGTTGAACGTGATGGTGATCGGCGCGTCCGACGGGATCTCTGTGGCGCTGTCGGCTGGGGACGTGGCGACGACCGCGAAGGGAGGCGGTGAGGCACAGGCGTCGGGGCCGCTCGCGCGCGCCTCGCACCCGAAGTCACACGGGACGCGGCCCGCCTCCGCGAGATAGTCGCAGGAAAACGGCTCAGGGCTGGCCTTGCAGCGCCCGAGGCCCGCTGGCGTGACGAGGACCTCGCCAACGCAGAACGCGTCGCCTGGGCGTTGGCACGGGTTGGGCGCGCACGGGTCGGCGCTCGCCGAGACGGTCAGGTCGTACGTGTTGCCGAGACCGGCCAGATCGCGCACCTCGATGAGCACTTCGGTCGCCTCGGGCGCGGTCCAGGTCGCGAGCAATCCGCCCACGACCTCCGCTCCGACCGCGAGCGGCACGTCCGGACGACTGGCACGCGACAGGAAGAGCCCGACCTCGCCGCGGGACGCATCGTGGGCCACGAGGACCTGAACACTCGCCCCCGCGGCGACCGGGAGGCGGAAGAAATCGGCGCGAATCCCGGGGCAGAGCACGAGGTCGCGCAGCTCGGCGCTCGCCTCGGGCAGCACCACGGCCGCCTCGGCGAGGGCGTTGCCCGCAAGGTCGTCATCGCTGCAGGCGGCGACGCAAGCCTGGTCGGCGCAGCGCTCGAACGGCGCGTCACAGTGGCCGTCCGTTCGGCATTCGACGCAGGCCCCGGCCTCGCAGAAGGCCCCGCGTGCCGCGCAGTCCTCAGTGACGCGGGGCGCGTAGGCGCAGCTTGCGGCCTCGTCGATGAGCTCGCAGGTCCCGACCGCTTCCCAGCCGCTGACGCGCTCGCCGTCGCAGCCCCGCATGGCAGGGGGCTGCGTGCACGGGTTCGGCTCGCAGGGGCTTCCGCCGATGATCAGGCGGCCAAGGTCGTCGGGATCGAAGGCATCGGCGCTCGCTCCAGCCCCCGAGAGATCGCAATACGTCCAGCTCGCAACCTCATCGCGGCTGAAGCGCCACGTGTGGCGATAAACCGTATCTTTTTGCGCATACGGGACCGGCAGCGTCGCTTCCCAGGTGTCATCCCGACCCGCCCCCGCCTCGCTTGCGAAGCGCCCCGGAAGCCAGGCCCAGCCTGTCTGGTCACGCGGATCCGTGCCTTCCCGCCCGAGCCCGAGCTGGCCCATGAGCCCTGAAGCGGCGGCCTCGGGGGAGGCGTCGGTGACACCCGGCTGAAAGACGCGCCCGACGATCGGTCCGGCCACGGCGCCCGCTGCGGCCCCAGTGGCTGCCGGACGTACCAGGCTGCACGCCTCCACGGCTGCCGAAGTCCCGTTCCGAACGGGCGCGTCGGGGCAGGCGCAGAAGACTGGCGGGGTCGTGGCGTTGCGCGGGGCGGGCGCGCCGAGGGCAAAGTCACGGTCGGCGGCGTCGTCGTCAACGCAGCCTGCAACGTCGCGATGGGCCGCCTGCGCAGCGGTCAGGTTGGCGGTGCGCCCGGACGTTCCGCAGAGCGTCGCCGACGCGCCGTAGGCCACGAGGTCGATGAGGCGGTCGGCTGCGGGGCAGGTCGCCCGAGGCAGCGCGAGCGTGCCCTTCACGAGGGCGACCTTCCCGGACGCGTTGGCGAGGTTGATGCGCCCGGTCTGGTCGGCGGCTGGCAGGTCGGCGCCCACGGCGCCGCTGGACACGAGCTGGACGAGGAAGTGGCCGCCAGCCGGGATGATGCCGGTCAGCGTGACCGGGACGTTCGTGCTGTTCGACCAGCCGTCCCCCTCGGCCGCGGCATACTGCAGACTCCAACCATCGAGGGCGACCGGAACGCTCGCGCGGTTGCGGAGCTCGACGTAGTCGTGCTTGTAGGGCGCGCCCGCGTTGCCACCGCCGCCGTAGACCTGGCTGATGACCACGGCGGAACCACCCGCGCTGCCGCAAACTCGGGCCTCGGCGGTCGTGAACGTGCGAGTCGCGGGTGCTGGCAACCGCCCGCCTGCCGCGGCCGCAATCGCGGTCGTCACCCGGATGGCATGGACGAGACCGCCCGTCAGGGCGCCCGCGGGCTTCAGGGTCGCGACGCGCCCACCATCCGAGAGGGCGGCGAGGGCCGCATCAAAGGCGATGCAGGTCGCGAAGTCGTCGCGCGACAGCTGAAGGCCGCCCGAACACGGGCCAGCCTCGGTCTGGGCGGTGACGGTGGCGGGGTCGAGCGCCAGGTTGAAGGTCAGGCGAATGGCTGCGTCGGTCGGCGCTGGGGCGTCGGGGGTCGGCACGACGGTGGTCAGAGCGAGGTCTGGCGGGACACAGGCGTCGCGCGCCGCAGCGCAGACCTGCCCCGTGGCGGCGCAGTCGGTCACGCCAAGGACCGGGTAGGCGCAGCGCGCCTCGGCACCATCGGGCGTGCAGCCACCTGGCGACCCGTACCGGGTCAGCGTATCCCCCTGACAGGCCTCGGGCGGCGTCGTGCACGGGTTCGGATCGCAGGGGTTGCGGCCTGTGTCGTCCGATGCGGAGGTGTCGGACGGGCCGACTTCGGCGGGGCCCGTCGTGTCGGAGGACGCCACCGCGTCGGAAGCCGCAGTATCCGCGGGCAGAGCGGTGTCGTCGGGCGGGGCGGTGTCCGGGAGGGCGACCGTGTCCCGCGACCCGGCGTCGGGCAGCGTGACCTCGGCGGCGGGCGCCCCATCGACCGGCCCTGCGGTGACGTCTCCGAGCTCCACGCGGGCGTCGCATGCGGCCATGTAGACCACGATGAACCCGAGCGTCCGGGCGCCTGACGAAGGTGAGCGGTACAGTCGCGCGACCATGGCATATCTCCAGAGGCAGGGCGCAGGCGGAAGCGCCGACGTAGCGCGCATTCTAGCACGCGCCTGCGGCCTGACGCCAGCCAGTCAGGCGGGCGTTCAACCTTGGCACGCGTTCGACCCCGCGCCGTCATGACGGGTCGAGCCCGCGCCGCGCCTATTTCGCGAGGCCGGCGAGCTTTGCGAGAATTTCACGCATGATTTCACTGGTACCACCGCCGATCGTGATGAGGCGGGTGTCGCGCCACGCGCGGCTGATCTCGTATTCGGCCATGTAGCCCGCGCCACCGTGGAGCTGCAGGCAGCGGTCTGCGACGCGACACGCCAGCTCGCCTCCGACGAGCTTGCTCATCGTGATTTCCCGCGTCGCGTCCTGACGGCGGTTCACGAGGTCGACCGCGCGGTAACACAGCTGGCGGGCCGCCTCGAGCTCGGCCTCGAGCTGCACGAGCTCGTGGCGGACCGTCTGAAAGCCGACGAGCGGGCGCCCGAAGGCGTTGCGGTCCCGACAGTACTCGAGCGTCATGTCGAGGATGCGCTGGGCGCCCGCGACCGCGCTCAGCGCCCCGACGAGCCGCTCGCCTTGAAAGTTCTTCATGATGTAATAAAAGCCTGCGTTTTCATACCCCAGCAGGTTCCTGGCCGGGACGCGGCAGTCCTCGAAGACCAGCTCGGCCGTATCCGAGCAGTGATTCCCAAGCTTCTCAAGCTTTTTCGAGACCTTGAAGCCCTTCGTGTCGGTCGGGAACAGGACGAGCGAGATGCCCTTGAAGCCCTCTCCGCCCGTCCGCACCGCGAGCGTGATGAAGTCCGCCCGCGTCCCGTTCGTGATGTAGGTCTTGGCGCC
>SYAK01000076.1 GCA_005788935.1 Pseudomonadota bacterium | reverse complement strand
GAGTTCAGTCTGTGGGCGGCCAGGGCAATCGGCTACGACTTCACGCGCGGACGGCTCGACGTGGCCGTGCATCCGTTCTGCACCAGCTTCAGCCGCGGCGACGTCCGCATGACGACGCGCTACCGCGAGGACACGTGGCAGCCCGCCTTCCATGGCATCGTGCACGAGACCGGGCATGGCCTGTACGAGCAGGGCCTCCCGAGCGCCTGGCTCGACCAGCCGGTCGGCGAGGCCCGCGGCATGGGCGTCCACGAGTCGCAGTCCCTCTTTTGGGAGATGCAGGTCGCCCGCTCCCCTGGATTCCTGCGCTGGGTCGCGCCCCTCGTGGCCGAGGCCTTCAACGCGCCCATCGACGCCGCGGCCCTGACGCGCACGGCCCATGTCGTCAAGCGCGGTCTTATCCGGGTCGACGCTGACGAGTGCACCTATCCGGCCCACGTCATGATGCGCTTCGAGCTCGAGCAGCGCCTCGTCGCGGGCTCGCTCGCGGTGGCGGATCTGCCCGAAGCATGGCGGGACGGCATGTCCCGCCACCTCGGCGTGACCCCGCCAGATGACCGCGACGGCTGCATGCAGGACGTCCACTGGACCGACGGCGCCGTCGGCTACTTCCCGAGCTATACGCTCGGCGCGATGACAGCAGCGCAGCTCGCTGACGCGATTCGGCGCGAACTCGGGGCCCCGTCCGACCTCGCAGCCCGCGGCGACTTCGGCCCGATGCTCGGCTGGCTGCGCAGCCGCGTTCACGCCGAGGGATCCCGCCTCGAGACCGATGCCCTGATTGCCCAGGCGACAGGCGCGCCCCTCTCGGCCACCGCATTCCTCGCCCACCTCGAGCGCCGCTACCTCGGTCGCTGAGCACCCGACGAAACGATTCGTTTCAGCTGTGAACAAATCTGTTTCATGGATGAAACGAATTGTTGCGCGTACGCCCGCGGGTCATGGCCCGGCCACAGTTCCAGCCGACCCCACCGTCGTCCGCGTCCGCGTTGCGGCTCGGGCTGGCGTGTGACAACCTGCCCTCATGGAAGGGTCCCGGTCATGGCGTCGTCTCGCGCGACGCACCGCACAGGGCGGCCTGCTTTCGGCGCTGGCGGCGGGCTGCGTGTCCCTCGCGCCCGTCGAGGACGCGCAGCCGCCTGACGCCGCCGTTGACAGCTCCGAAGCCACGCCCCTCGACGCCACCGGCCTCGACGCGTCAGGGTCCGACGTTCTCGCATGCAGCGCGACTGCCGACCCGCTCTCCGAGGCCTCGCTCATGGCCACCCTGTCGGCTCTCGCGGCGCCCTCCCTCGCCGGGCGCGCTCCTGGCACACGCGGCGACACCGCCGCACGCGCGATCATCGAGGCCCGGTTCCGCTGTCTCGGGCTCGAGGCCCCGGGCGGCGCCTTCCAGCAACCCTTCGCGACCGACGAGGGCGTCCCGACCGCCAATGTGCTCGGGGTATTGCGTGGCAGCGACCCCGAGGTCGCGCACGAGGTCATCGTCGTCGCGGCCCATCATGACCACCTCGGCGCGGACGCCTCGGGCATCTACCTCGGCGCCAACGACGACGCCTCCGGTGTCGCCGCTGTCCTTGGGCTCGCAGAGCGCCTCGCCAGACAGGGCCGAGCGCCGCGGAGGACCATCGTCTTCGCCCTGTTCGGGGCCGAAGAGTCGGGCTTCCTCGGGTCCCTCCACTATGACGCGCACCCGCTCCCCGGACTCTCGCTCGCAGACACCGTGTTCATGATCAACCTCGACATGATCGGCCGCTATGCGAGCGAGCGTCGCCTCTACGCGCTGCACACCTTTCCGGGCACCCCTGGCCGCACGCTGCTCGAGGGCCTCGTCGGGGACTTCCCGGACCTCGACGTCGTCCTCGGGGAACCCGGTGATGCGGCTGACCACCTCACGTTCTGCGACGCGGGCGTTCCAGCCGCCTTCTTCTGGACCTCGGACGAGGCCTGCTACCACAACCCCTGTGACACGGCTGAGCGCATCGACCGCGGCCCCTACACGCGGACCGTAAAGCTCGTCTCCGCCCTGCTCTCGGTCGCTGCCGAAGGCGACCTCGATCTCGCGGCTGCTCGCGCACGCGGCTGCGGAGACCTGTGAGCAGCAACCGAGGCGCGGCGATCCTTGTTCACATGTTCGGATCCGACTCCCGAGATGGTGTCCGGCATTGGCCCCGACAAGGCGCGGGTCAGCTGACGGCCGCGTAGGCCCCGGCCACTGCGCCTGGCGGGAGCGAGCCCGCGACGAGCATGTTGAACTGAAGGGCGGTCGTGTTGGCCTTGGCGCCAGGCGTCAGCAGGCGCTCGATGAGCGACAGCGGATGGAACGCCACCGCCGCGTCCTCCGGAATCACGGCCACCCCGCCTCCGGAAGGCGTGGCGACCGTCGCCCACCGCCAGCCGAGGACGCGTCGGACCTGCTCGCCGAGCGCGCAGCCGAGCGCCATCACGGTCCGCTTCTTCTTCGCTCCGAGCTTCACTTCGCGCGCCTGCACACGCCCGACAAAGCGGTGGATGGCCGAGACCACCGCGTCCGGTGGCGCATCCTCACCGAGCTCGACGAGGGCCAGCCCATGCCCGATAAAGGCGTCGATGTCCGACCGCAGGTCCGCCGCCATGGCCGTGTGCCGCCGCTCGGCCGCCACGTCGGGGGAGGACGTTGCGTAGCGCGGCGTGTCATGGGTCGGCCAGGCCCTGGGCGCGACGGGCGGGGCTACGGCTTCGGGTGGCGTCACCGCCGCCTGGCCGAGGAGAACGTCCCAAACGCGCGGCGCCTCGTCCGTCATCTTGTCGTAGTCCATCCCCCAGGTGTCGCCCGCCACGGCGGCCGCTGTCTCGGCATGCCGCCCCCGGTCGACGAACGTTGCATAGGCATAGGCGGTCGCGGGCAGGCGACAGGCGGCCAGGCGCGTGGTGTCGTCGGGTCCGCCGTCGACCCACATCGCGAACTGAAGCGCGCGCAGCGGACTCCCAAGGACGGCGCTCGCCGAGTCGTCGAACGCCTCGCGATCGACAGCCTGGGCAAGGGCGCGAGCGTAATGTGGATTCTGGCAGACGAGGCGCCTGTCGTCCGGCTCCCCGAAGGGCAACCCGGGGGTCGGACCGGCCACCGTGAATCGCTCCGCGATGCGCCAGAAGGCCTCTGCGGTGCGCTTGGCGGCCTCTGGCGCCTCGAGGCCGGGTGGGGTCCACGGGAAGGTCGCCTCGGGGTGTTGCGTCGGGATGTGCGGGCGCGGTGCGGGCGCCATGAAGGGGCGCTCGGTCGGCAGTGGCGGCTCGAGAAGCGTCAGCTGTGCCTGGCTCGCGCGGACCAGCGCCTCGGCCACGTCTCGCCGCATGAGCAGCAGCTCCGGGAACTCGAGCAGGCGGCAGGCCACCCCCGGAGGCGCCCGCCCCGGGCTCCAGCGCACCGCGTGCACGTTGACGGCACAGCTTGCGTGCGGATTCGCCGGCTCCGACCACGTCGCGTCCCTCGCGTCACGGTCGAGCGGCCACGTCTGCACAGGGTCGAACAAGGCGAAATCCGTGTCGAGCAGCGCGCCGTCCTCGAACAGATGGACGGGCCGCCAGTCGGTCGTGGGCAGCCCGAGGGCCGCGTGGACCTTCGCGACGAGGCTTTGGCGCAGGATGATCGCGTCGTAGGCGCCAAGCGACAGGATGGCGTGGGTCTTGCCCTTCTTTTTCGGCTGCCCCTTGTAGCGCACGACGCTCGCCTGAAGCGGGACGTCGCGTGGCATCCGAGCCGCCACCCGTGGCTGCAGCCGCCAGCGCAGGTCGTCCAGCCCTTCCCACGGCCAGCTCAGCCTCGCGCTCGTCTGACCCTTCGCGAGGAACATCGGGGTGACGACGACCCATGGTTCGAGTGCGCCCGTGGTGGCTGGCATGGCAAGGACCTCGCGAGGTTGAGCCTCGCGACCTTCGCCCAGGGCCCCCCGTCCGTCAAGGCAGGCAGGCCGACACGAAGCCCGCGCACACCCCCGCGTCGCAGGCCCCGCTGCGACAGTCCGTGCGGGACGTGCAGGCCGCGCCCGGCTCGAGCAGCGCGACACAGGTGCCCGCTGCGGCGCCTGCCTCGATGGCGCAGCGGCCCGAGGCGCAGCCGGTCGGTCCGTCGCAGGGCGCGCCAAGAAGCCCGGTCTGGACGCAGACGCCCGCCTTGCACGTCGCCCCATACTGGCAACGCGCGCTCCCGCCACAGGCCGCCCCGACCGGGCGCACGTCGAAGAGCCCGCAGCGGCCCTCTGCACAGGCGACCCCGACCGCGCAGGGGTGCGCGGCGTCACACGGGTCGCCAGGCCGTCCGCGCTCGACGCAGGCGCCCTCGACGCACGCGGCGGTCTCACGACACCGGTGGTCCGGGTCGCAGGCGGCGCCGGGCGCGGCGAGAGGCTTGCAGCGCCCGCAGAAATCGAGGCCGAGGACGCAGACGCTGGCGTCGTCGCAGACGAAGCTCTCGATGCCTGGGCCGCACGCGCCACCTTCGGG
>SYAK01000007.1 GCA_005788935.1 Pseudomonadota bacterium | reverse complement strand
GCCCCAAGGGTATCGGCGCCCTCTGGACGCGTGCGCGCCCGCCGCTCGACTTGCCGCCGCTCTTCGAAGGAGGCACCCAGGAGCGCGGCCTCCGCCCGGGCACGCTGCCAGTCGCGCTCATCGTCGGCCTCGGCGAGGCCTGCCGCATCCTGCGTACGGAGGGCGCCGAGCAGTCCCTCCGCGTCGCCGCCCTGCGCGACCACCTCTGGGAGCGGCTCTCGGAAGGGCTCGGGGCGGGCGTCGTGCGCAACTCCCCAACCTCCGGGGTCCTCCCGAACAACCTTCACGTCAGCTTCCTCGGGGTCGAGAGCCGTGCGCTGATGGCCCACCTGCCGAACCTCGCCTTCAGCGCTGGCAGCGCCTGCTCGTCCGAACACCTCTCGGCGAGCCATGTCCTCACCGCGATGGGCCTCCCGCCCGCCCGCGTCTTCACGGCAGCGCGCCTCGGCCTCGGCCCCGCGACACACGGCTGCGATGTCGACGAGGCGGCCGAGGCCCTCATCCACGCCGTCCGGATGCTTCAGCTCGGCCGCTGGGGTGCCTGAGCCGTCAACCCCTGACGCGCGCGCTCACCCGGGGTCGGGTCCGAACGCATGAACGTGCTGCCGCAGTCAGGCCGGATCGCGTCACGCGTTCAGGGCGCCGCGACGTCGAAGTCCCGCGCGCCGATCTCCGTTCCATCGGCCTTCGTCGCGACCCAGCGCCCCACGCGTCGGCCCGCCGCGTAGCGACCGGTCCAACGCACCTCCGGGTCCGGCCCGGTGTCCGCCTCGACCCACGCCCCATCTCGTTCGCCTGCGACCATCGCGCCCGCGCCGACCACGCGCCCGCTGGGGTCCAGGAACTCCCACGCCCCGTGCATTCGGTCGTCGACCATCGGACCGCGCGAGGCCACCGCGCCGTCCCGGTGCCAGCGCGTCCATGGTCCCGTGCGAAGCCCCCGCGCGTAGCTGCCAGCCTGTCTCTCGCCCTCCTGCGTCCACTCGGTCCAGGGTCCGGTCCGCAGACCGTCGCGCGTCTCGCCCGCCCATTCCGGGCGCCCGTCCGAGCCCCAGCTCTCCCAGACGCCGACCCGCACGTCACCCTTCCAACGGCCCCGCGCCCGCAGCACCCCCTCCGCGTCGCGCTCCTCCCAGCGCCCCGTCTTCTCGCCTTTCGCGAAGACCCCGCTCGTCCGAGGCTCACCCGAGGGCCAGCTGAAGCGCCAGGGACCCTGTCGCAGGTCGGCCTTGTACGCGCCCTCGCCTGTCGTCCCATCGTCCATCGTCTCGCGCCACATGCCATCGCGGCGCCCCGCCTTCCAGGCGCCGCCGCCCAGCTCACGCCCATCACGCGCGACCATCCGCCACATCCCGTCGCGCTTGCCCTTCCGGAACGCGCCTGTCAGCCACACGCCGCCCTCGCCCTCGCCCTCCCACGGGCCGTCGAGCACCCCGGCGCGGTAGGTGCTCGACGCACGCATCCGGCCGTCCTCGCTCCACGTCACCCAGGCGCCCTCGCGCTGTCCGCGCCCGAACTGTCCGCGCTCGGCGACCTGCCCGCCCCGGAAATAGCCCAGGTAAGGTCCGTGCGGGATGAGGCGCCCGGCGCGATCGGTCGTCCCGCACCAGACGGCCTCGGCTTCGGGGGGGCGTCCGCCCTGCAGCACGGTCTCGGGCGGACAGTCGCCCTCCGCGAGGACGGTCGACCCGAGCGGCAGGGAACGAGGTGCCGCTGCATCCGCCGGGACGCTTGCGACCACGAGACCAAGGACGGGGAGAGCGAGGCTGGCGCGGCGCATGCGGACATTGTCTCGCAGGATCGCCTTCGGAGGCCAGCGCAAAGCGGTGTCGCCGGGCTGGCGTCCTGCGCGGGCATCCCGCCGACGAAAGGGGGGCTGGTCCGAAGCCGCGTCCCATGCTAGCGTGCCGTCGGTGCAAACGAACCCAGCCATGAACACGGTCAGTCGCCTGATGAGTTCGGGACAGGTCCGAAAGGCCGTTCCCGAGCTCGAGCGTCTCGTCGCGGCCGAGCCGAATGACCCTCGGCTCCGCCTGTTTCTCGCCGAGGCCCACGTGCGCGCGGGCGCCACCGAGGCGGCCATCGCTCAGCTCAAGCTCGCGGCAGCCCGCTACGAGCGGGACGGGGCGGGCATGAAGGCGATGGCGGTTCACCTGCAGACCCTTCGGCTGTCGCCAACGCACCGGGAGGCCCTCATCGGGCTCGGCCGTCATTACGCGGATCTCGGCCTGCAGGGCGACGCCGCAGCCACCTTCGGCAAGGCCCTCGCAGCGGCCTCTGCGCCAGCCGAGCGCCTCGCGGTCCTCGCGGCGATTCTGGAAGGCGATCCCGACAACCTCGCGGACCGGTTGCGCCTCGCCGAGGCCTGGGCCGCGAGCGGCCACATGCAGGAGGCAGGCCGTGAGTTCCGCGCGGTGGCCGACGCGCTCGAACACAAGGCCGACGACACGGTCTGGGCGCGCGTCGCCGAGCGCCTGCTGTACTACAATCCGGGCGATGTGGCCCACGCCAAGCGCCTCGCGGGCCACTACCTCGCCGAGAAAGCGCCGCAGCTCGCCCTGCCGCGGCTGCGCAAGGCCTGGGAGGCTCGGCCGCGCGACGTCGAGGTGCTCGGGCTGCTCGCAGACGCGTTCGCGCAGCTCGGTCAGAGTCAGAAAGCCATCGCCTGCCTGAAGGAGATGGCGTCCCTTTACGACCAAAGCGGCCTCGCGAGCGAGCTTGACGACTGCTGGCAGCGGATCCTCGCCTTCGACCCGAACGACCGTGACGCCCTCGCCGCCCTCGCTGGGCGCGACAGCGACGTGGCTGGACAGACCTTCGACCTGCCCCTCGGCAAGTTCGAGGAGGCCTACCGGGCGAGGCGGCCATCGGGCTCGAGTCCGGGTCGCTTGGTCGTCGCGGCAGACAGCGACGAGATCGGCTTCGAGGGCGCGGCTGAGAACACCATCGTCGACAGGGCGTGGGTGCCCCCGGCCAACGCGGTCGCGGGCCTCGGGCTCACCTTCGCGCCGCCGACCCGCGGACCGTCGGCGCGCCCGAGCTCGGGCTCCCAGCCCGGACTTCGCGGCGTCGAGAGCGAGCTGAAAGAGCTCGACTTCTACCTGCAGACCGGCCTGTTGGCCGAGGCCGAGACGCTGCTCGCCGAGCTCGGCGCCCGTCTTGGTGATCACCCCGAGCTTGCCAAACGCGCGCGACGGCTCGCGGAGGGAGGCGCCGAATGAACACCCGCCACGACGAACTCATCGAGGCCGAGCAGGACCAGCACGACCTCGAGGCCGAGCTCGCCGAGCGCGAGGCCGAGCTCTCGGGGCACGAGGCCCGCCTTCTCGCGCAGCTCCAGCAGTTCGAACAGCGCAACGGCGCCCTGCTCGCCTTCTCGGGCTACGTGCGCGACGAGGAGCGGTCCCTGATGCGGCGTGCGGACGCGCTCGGTCCGGCGGCCGCCTCCCGGGTCGCGGAGGCGCTGTCTGGGGTCGGGACGCCGCCGCCGCTCGCGCTCGCCCCCGATGAGCTCATCGCGGAGCGCCTCGAGATCCTCTCCCGCCGTCGCGAACTCTACGCGATGCGCCTCGAGCTGATGGACGCGCGCGAGCAACTCCACGAGGCGTGTGTGGACCACTTCGAGGGACTTGAGCGCGACGTCTCGGGGCTCGAGGGCGCGCTCGTCCGCCGGCAGCAGGCGCTCGGTGCTGCAGCGCGCGCCATCTTCATGGGTGCGGGCAGCGACGCCTCCCCCGTCAGCGGCGTCCGCGCCCGCCCGTTGTCCATCGTGAAGTCCGCCCCCGTGGAGCCCTCGCCGTCGCGCTTCGCCAGTCTCCTCGGCGGCTTTGACGAGCCTCCCGCCCGCCCGGTCGCGGCGCCGTCCGCCGGTGACGTGCTCCGCGACGTGCCAGCTGTCCGTGCCCAGGGCCCGATCGAGCTCGCCCCGGACCTCGACATCGTCGCTGTCCACCCCGGACCCGGCCCCGACGCGACCTCGACCCGCCCCGAGGGGCCTGCCGCTCCAGCCGCCCAGCCCGCCTCGCTCCCAGCGGACCCCGACCGTCAGCGCCCGCGCCTCGCGCCGATCCGCGTGACCCTTGACGTGTCGCTTGATGCCGGAACGAGCGCGTTCTTCTACGTCGAGCGCGGCCAGCACCCTGACGCGCTTCCTGGGGTCTTCGTCGCGACGCCGAACCTGCTGAAGGTCGATCGCGAGGTCCGTGTCCGCCTGAGCCGCGGGGGCTCGCGCCTCGAGCTGAACGCGCGCGTCGTGTGGCGCGAGACGCACGACCCGAGCGGCATGGGGGTCGAATTGACCGACGTCGGCGACGCAGAGCGCCAGACGCTGCGGCGTTGGGCGACCGAGCTGCCCCCGCGCGCACGCCCTGTTTCGCACCCGAACTGACCTGAACCACGAGGAGACGACGATGGCGCAGAACAAGTCCAGACGCGAGGCCAAGTCCGCCGAGTCCCGCTCCGAAGCTGCATCGGCACGCACAGACGCGCTCGCGGCGGTGATTCCACCTGTGCCCGCTCCGCTCCTCGCCCAGTACGCCGAGCTACCGACGGCCGAACACGTCGCCGACGCCTTTGTGGCCCATTACCGGGCATCACTTGCGCGAGAGGCGGTCGAACGCAGCCGTCCGCCGCAGCCCGCCCGCAGCGCATCCCCGTCCGCGCGGCCCTCGTCCGCGCCCGTCCGCGCAGATCTGCTCGCGGTGGTCGAGAGCCTCAGGTCCGACGCGCCCTTGGCGTCCTCGTCGTCGTTCGACGTCGCGGTCTCGGCCTATGCGTCGGACCTCGCCTCCGAGGGCGCGTCGGCAGCCTCGCCGCTGACCGAGGACCCGTTTGGCGAGGACACGGCGGCCTCAGGCGAGTCCCAGAGCGCCTTCGGTGATGAGAACGGCCTCTTTGACGCCCCGTCCACCTTGGACGCGACACCCGAGAACGCGCCAGCACCGGCCCCCGTCGCCGAGCTCGAGGTTGTCCCCGCGGCCACCCCCGAGCCCGACGCGGACGTGGTGGCTGTGACCGAGGCGTCCGCCGAGCCCGAGGCGGCCGTCGAGGCGCCAGCCGAGCCGATCGCCGCGCCGGTCGCGGCCGAGCCGAAGTCCCGCCGAAGCAAGAACAAGCGCCCCCGTTGACGCCGGGTCGCGGGTGCTTACAGGCTTGGGCCCGTGAGCGCTCCTGGCCAGCGCTCCGTTCGGCGTGACGCACGTCGGGCTCCCCGTTCATCCGCGAAGGAACGCACCTTGAGCAGCCACGCAGGCTCTGGTGACCAGACGCCCATCTCTTCTGTCGTCCAGCTCGAGGCGTGGCATGCGCAGGGCGAGAAGCCGGCGTCCGCTTGGCGCGTCGGCACCGAATACGAAAAGTTCGGTTTCGATCCGTCGTGGGACCCGCTCATGTACGCGGGGCGCCCCGGGGTGCGGGACGTCCTCGAGACGCTCGCCGCCCGCTTCGGCTGGGAAGAGGGCCGCGACGCCGGTCAACTCATCGCGTTGAGCCCGCCGCGTGGTGGCTCGCTGTCGGGCGTCATCTCGCTCGAGCCAGGCGGCCAGCTCGAGCTCTCGGGTGCGCCGCAGGCGACCATCCACGAGACGCGGGCCGAGCTCGACCAGCACCTCGGGCACCTCGACGCCCTGACGCAGGCGCTCGGCGTCCACTGGCTGTGGCTCGGGCACCAGCCCGTCCACCCGCTCGCGCGCCTCGACTGGATGCCCAAGCGGCGCTACGCCATCATGCGCGACTACCTGCCGCGCCGCGGGGCGCTCGCATGCAACATGATGCAGGCGACCAGCACTGTTCAGGCCAACCTCGACTTCGCGGACGCCCGTGACATGGGCGACAAACTGCGCGTCGCCATGGGGATTTCGTCCATCGTCACGGCCATGTTCGCGAACTCGCCGTTTCTCGACGGGCGCCCGTCCGGTCATCGCACGGTGCGCGCGACGGTCTGGTCCGCGACCGATCCGGACCGGCAGGGGTTGCTGCCCTTCGTCTTCGACGGCGAGCCGCCGTCCTACGACCGCTGGGTCGCGTGGGCGCTCGACGTCCCGATGTTCTTCATCGCCCGCGGCGGCGCGCTCATCCCGGCCAACGGGCTGCCGTTTCGGCGCTTCATGCGCGAGGGGTTCGCGGGCCACAGGGCGACGATGGAGGATTGGGAGACTCACGTCTCGACGCTCTTCCCGGACGTCCGCATCAAGCGCTACCTCGAGGTGCGGACGGCTGACTGCGTCCCCCCACGCTACATCTGCGCCCTGCCAGCTTTCTGGAAGGGGATCCTGTATTCGGCGGACCATCGCGAGGCCGCCTGGGATCTCGTCAAGCGCTGGACGATGGACGAGCGTCAGGACCACCGCGAGGCGGTCCCCCGCGACGGGTTCACGGCTGCGGTGCCGCGCTCGCGGGCCTCGACTGGCGAGCTCGCGAACGAGCTGGTCGGCATCGCCGAGGCTGGGCTTGATGCGCTCGCGACGGCCTTGCCAGCGGGACAGCCAAGCGAGTCGGTCCATCTCGCGCCGCTCGCGGCCCTGACGCGCGAGGGGCGCTGCCCAGCGGACGAGGCCCTCGCATGCTGGCGCCCGGGTCGCCCAGGGGCCGACCTGCTCGCCGCACTCGCCGAGCTGCACGGCGCACAGCGGGTCTGAGGCGAGCGACCCTTCAGTCGAACGCGACGACCGAGACGCCACGCACGGGCGCTTTCCGGCCTGTGCGCTGCCAATGGCGCCAGTCGAGCTCGGAGAAGACGGGGCTCAGGCGCTCGAACTCGGCGAGCGCGTCCACGTCGACGAGCCCGCGCTCGAGGCCGGTGCACAGTGCGTCAAGGCGGGCGAGGTGGGTGCGGGTGCGCTTGACGGCGTACGGCACGGTGGTCGCCATCGTGATGATGAAGGCCCAGTCGGAGCTCTGCGCGAGGAGCAGCTCGCGCGCCGCCTGCGTCATCGCCCGCGCCTCGTCTTCAGTCGGGGCGAGCATGTGCGTCGCGAGCTCGACAAAACGCTCCTCGGCACGCTGAAGGTGGTTGTAAATCCAGGTGTTCTCAGGATTCAGCCAGACGTCCCAATAGCCGCCGTCGCCCCACGAAGACGGGCAGGGCTCGCACAGCTGCGCCACCGGGTGGCGCTCGACCCAGACCACCGGGTCGGTCATCCGCAGGTCGTCCTGCCGCCGGTGTGCCTCGCGGAAGACGCCGTCGAGGAAGGCCGGCCCCTCGAACCACCAGTGCCCGAAGAGCTCGGCGTCAAACGGGGCGACGAGCAGCGGCTCGGTCTCGATGGACGCGGCGACCTCCTCGAGCTGGCGCACGCGGCAGTCGACGAAGTGTCGCGCGTGCTCGCGTGCGCGTGCGAGGGCCTTGCCGGGCTCGTAAGGGGCCTTGGCGCCGAGGTCGACCTTGCCGGTCACGCGATGGAGCTTGAGGCCGATGTTGCGGCGCGGCCCGTCGCCCGTGACGGTGGCGAGCGTCTCCGCGTCGAGCTCCCAGCCGAGATCCCGATAGAACTCGCGATACCATGGGTCGCCCGGGTAGCCGTCGACCGAGGACCAGACCTGCTTGCTGCAGGCGGGGTCACGCCCGAACGCCAGCACACCGTCGTGGCTCAGGATGGGCCGATAATGGGCAAATCTCGGGCGTGGTTCCGCGTAGTTGACGCCGTGTGTCTCGACGAAGGTGAAGTCGATGCCCGCCTCTTTCAGGACAGGGCCGACGTCGGCCTGCCAGGCGCACTCGCCGAGCCAGATCCCTTGGGGCGGACGCCCGAAGTGCTTGACGTAGTTGTCGCAGGCGGCCGCCACCTGCGCGCGTCGCCCCTCGGGGGTCGTGACGAACGGCAGCAGGCCATGGGTGGCGCCGCAGGTGATGATGACAACCGCCCCTCGCGCCTGGTGATGACGGAAGGCGTTGAGCGGCGCCCGCTCGCAGCGGACATGCCAGAGCTGGTGGCAGCGTTGCAGATGCGCGAGGGCGTGGGCGGCGGCCTCGGCGAAGCGGCCGCGGGAGAGCCGCTCGGCCTCCGCTTCGGCGATGACGAGCAGCGCGTCGAGGCGGGCCTCGAAGCGGTCGCGTAGCGTCGGGTGGCTCAGCATCTCGCAGAGCGGCGGGGTCAGCGACATCGTCAGGTGGCAGCCCACCCCGTCGCGTTCGAGCCCATCGAGCATGTCGATGATGGGCAGATAGGTCTCGAGGATGGCCTCGAAGAGCCAGTCCTCCTCAAGAAAGTTGGGGTATTCCGGGTGGTGGACCCACGGCAGGTGGGCGTGCAGGACGAGCGCGAGCGAGCCAGCCGGCATGAAACCCTCCGTGTGGCGCGGCGCGGCCGAGGATGCCCCGGTCACGGCCCGCTGTCAGGACATGGCTCAGCGCCGTGCGAGCGCCGTGCTCGACGCGGGCGAAGGCTCCGCTGGGCGCGGGTCCTCGGGAAGCTCGACCACGCGCGCCCCCTCCACGGCCTCTGCGTCGCGGATGAGCGAGCCGAGGCGGTCGAGGCTGCCCCAGCGCTCGGTGAAGTCGTTCGACGGAGCCGCGGGCGGCGTCTCGAACGGCAGGTCCGCGACGCGCCGCGCGAGTCCCCCCTCGACCGACAGCAGGCGCACGACGCCAGACGTCTTCGGGCTGACCGTGAGCCAGCAGCTGCCCGCGAAGTAGCCCGGGACCGTCGGCACGCGCTGCGACTCGGACACGATGCCGCCGTCCACCCGAACCTCGGCGAGCCAGGCCTCCGCGCTCGCCCGGGCCGACGTCGCAGGGACCTCCCACGAGAGGTGCAGCGTCGTCGGGTTCACGACGAGGAGCCGCGCGCGCCCGGTCGGGAAGCGACCCGGAAGGTCGGGCCCCCAGTCGATGAAGACCGCGCGGGCGCCCTCGGGGATGGCCTCGGCCTCGACCGCGTCGGTCGACGCTGCGGAGCCCTCGGTCGGCGCCGGCGTTGGCGTGGCACGGACGTCGCGCCAAACCTCGGACGTCGCCGAGGCGCGCGGCGCGCTGGTGCTCGAAGTGGGGTTCGTATCGGGGGTCATGGCTTCCTCACGGGCGCCGGTCGAAAGGCGGCAACGTGGCGATAATGCAGACCTTCTTGCCCGACAGGGTGGTCTTGCCGTTGGGATCGTCGTAGGTCGGGCGGTTCGGGCACTGCGTGTCACGCCCGCCGTTGTCCCACGCGAACCCGCCCGTGCCGCAGTGCGTGTACGCGTCGGACAGCTGCTTGCAGTCGTCGAGCGTGTTGCAGGACCGCGTCATCGGGTTGTTCCACTCGGCCCGCGGGAAGTCCCAGCAGGCCGAGTTGTAGAGCATCGTCGGGTAGGTGTCCGAGCTGAGACCCGAGGCGCCGCCGTCGCGGCTGCAGAAGCTGAAGCCCTCGAGGAAGGGGCCGCTGTAGCAGTAGCCGCCCACGTCCTCGCGGCACTGGCAGTCTTTCGAGCAGGCGGCGCCGAAGTCGCGGCTGCCAGCCTCGTCGGTCGTGCAGGCCGACGGCGGGGCCGTGTCGACGCTGGCCGTGTCCGAGGCGGACGAGGACGTGTCCGGGGTCGCGGTGTCGCGCGGGGCGCTGCTGGTGTCAGCGGCGCCCGAGGCCGTGTCGGTCCCCGAGGTGTCGGGGGCGGCCTGCTGACACGCGCCATTGACCAGGACAGTCCCAGGGGCACAGGTGGCATCACCGCTGTCACAGGCGGGCGCCCCGCCGAGGGCGGCGAGCAAGGATGCGAGGGTGGCAGGGTGGGGCGTCAGGCGTCGCATGGGACCTCCGTGGACCTCCGGCGGTCCGGATCTGGATGGGCGAGAGCCTGCCACCGCCCCGGAGGGACTGCAAGCCTCGGGGACGTGAAATCCCGGCGCCCTGAAGACGACAACGGCCCGGAGTCCGCAGGGGACGCCGGGCCGCGATCGGGTCCAAGCCGGTCTCAGAGCATGTGGGCGACGGCCTCGCGCTCGGCGACGAGCTCGGCGGTCGAGGCGTCCCTGCGGGCCTTCGTGGCGGCGTCGACGGGCAGGTCGCGCACGATCTCGTACTGCCACGGCGCCGTGATGCGGCACGGGAAGCTGTAGATGAGCCCCTCGGGGATGCCGTACGCGCCGTCCGACGGGACGGCCATCGAGACGTAGCGGTTGGCGCCCGTGCCGAGGTACCAGTCGTGGATGTGGTTGATGGCCGCGAAGGCCGCCGACGCCGCCGACGACTTGCCGCGGGCCTCGATGATGGCCTTGCCGCGCGTGCGGACGGTCTTGTCGAAGGCGCCGCCGAGCCAGTCGGCCTCGACGAGCCCCGAGATGGCCTTGCCGTTCACGGTGCCCTGGCTGATGTCGGGGACCATCGTGTCGCTGTGGTTGCCCCAGATGTAGACGTCGCGGACGTCACCGGGCACCACGCCGAGCTTGCGGGCGAGCTGGCCCGTGGCGCGGTTCTGGTCGAGGCGCGTCATCGCCGTGTAGTTGGCCTTGTTCGTGCGGCGGGCGCGCGAGGCGGCGATGAGGGCGTTCGTGTTGCAGGGGTTGCCGACGACGATGACCTTGACGTCCTCGGCGGCGTTGGCGTCGATGGCGTCGCCCTGGACCGTGAAGATGCCGCCGTTCTCGCGGATAAGGTCCGAGCGGTCCTGACCGGGCCCGCGCGGCTTGGCGCCGACGAGCATGACGACGTCGGCGTTGCGGAAGCCGTCGTTCGGGTTGTCGGCGAGCTCGATGCCGGCGAGCTGCGGGAAGGAGCAGTCCTCGAGCTCGAGGGCGACGCCCTCGAGGCCCTTCATCGCGACGGGCAGCTCGACGAGCTGCAGGATGACGGGCTGGTCCTTGCCGAGCATGTCGCCGTTGGCGATCGGGAAGAGCAGGCTGTAACCGATCTGGCCTGCGGAGCCGGTGACGGCGACGCGGATGGGCTTCTTCATGGTGCACTCCTGTGACGACGCGGGTCGCCGGCCGCCATGGCCGGCACGGAACGGGCGACGGTTCCATACCAGAGCGGGCGCCCCTCGTAAACGCAAAGACGGCGCGCGAACGCAGGTGCTGTCGCGCGTCACGACCCGCTCGGTGCCTTTGCGCCGATGGGGTCCCTCGCCCGGAGTGAACTCGACTTGAGGTCCGCCAATCATGCGCACAAGGCGTATCGCATGGAGCGCATCGGCAAGAACCAGGGGACTCGCCTACACGGAGGACCGTGTGCGCCTCGCGCTGAGGTGTGGCCCGAGGCGTGTCCGTGGTGAGCCTGCGTCAGGGCGTCGGGTCACCGGCGGGCGCGGGGGAGGCGCCCTTGGACTCGGTCGCAGGCTCGACCTCGAGGCCTTCGGCATCGAGACGCGCGCGGAGCTTTTCGAGCGCAGCGTCGAGTCGCGCCCGCGACTCCTCCTCGAGTGCGGTCATCCTGGCCCGCTGGGCCGGGTCCGTCGTCAGGCGAAAGAGTCCGACGCTGTAGGTGTCCGGCGCTCCGCCCTCGCTCGTGCGGAGCGTGACGTCGGGCCCCCAGGACGCGTGGAGGCAGCCCGTCCCGGTGCGCAGGGCCTCGGCGAGGGCGGGGGCGTCGGGCGCGAGACCGCCCGGGTGCGCCGCCCGGGCTTCGAGCCACGCGCGCTCGAACACGCAGCTCTCGCCGAAGCGGAAGCCACGCTCACGCCAATCGCTGAACGCGTGCACGCCAGGGGTGAAGGTGAAGCGTTGCACCTCGGCGGGCTCGCGGCCCACCGTCGCCGAGACGTCGCGCACGGCCGCCTCGAAGGTCCGCGACATCGCCTCGGGTGCGACCTCGATGTGCGCCGAATCCGAGTAGACCCGCCCGTCGAGGTAGCTGACGCAGCGTCGCGTCCAGGGAGGGGCGACCTCGAAGCACGCCTCGGGTATGCCGCTTGCGTCGTCCTCGCGCGAGGTCGGGGCCCCGAGTTGCGCCTCGACAGCGGCCGGCGTCATGTCAATGACGCTCGCGAGCCACCCCCGTGCGCCATCGAGGCGAGGTGCGTCGGGGGTGGAGGCACAGGCAAGCAGCATGCAGGCGGGCAGGGAGCTGACGAATTTCAAGGGAGAGTCCTTATTCAAGAGTTCTGAAGTTGTTCAGGTTCGACAGGCGCCGATGGTCTGTCAAGCGCAAGTCAACGCGGAGCGGCGCGCGGGCGGAGGCGCCAGCCGCGCGCCTTCACGGCCATCCGAGGAGCTCGCGGACGGCGAGACCGGGGCGCAACGGGCGGTCGGCGTCCGGACCGATGGCGACGTAGCCGGCCGTCATGGCCCGCTGCGCGAGGATGGCGTTCTCGACGGCCTGCCAGTCGTCATCGCCGGGGCCGAAGAGGGCGACGGCGTCGGTGAGCGTCAGGGGAGCTGGGGTGCTCTCGGGCGGTCCGAGCGTGGCCGCGGCGCGGGGAGGGGCGTCATCGCGGACCAGGGCGAGGAGCGCGTGGGCGTGGTCGGGCGCCACATGGGGCATCAGCGCGAGCTGGATGAGCAGGTAATCCGTTGCGTCGAGCCCGTCGGCCTCGGCCGCCATGTGCAAAGGGTAGCGTGCGCCGAGGGCCGCGAGCTGGCGCATCGCGGCGTCGAGGGCCGCGTCCGCCTCGGCGAGCGCCTCCTCCGCGCCCGAGCGGCGACCGAGGCCCACGAGGGCGGCCGTCTTGTCCGCCTCGAGGGCCATGATCCGCTTCATCAGGGCGAGCGTGGTCACCGTCGTGCCCCCGGTCAGCCTCGAGGGGTCAGGCCGGGTTGACCTGCTGCGCGAGGTAGTTCGGTTCGCCAAGCTGCGCCATCAGCTCGATCTGGGCCTCAATCCAGTCGACGTGCTCCTCCTCGGCGGCGAGGATCTTTTCGAGGAGCAGGCGCGTCCCGTTGTCACCGAGCTCGCGGCACTTCTCGAGGCCGGTGTTCAGGCGCGGGATGGCCTCGTTCTCGACCGCGAGATCGCAGTCCATCATCTCGCGCACGGTCTCGCCGATGTTGATCTTGCCGAGGCGCTGCACGTTCGGGACGCCGCCGAGGTACAGGATGCGGTCAATGACCTCCTGGGCGTGCATCATTTCCTCGATCGACTCTTTCCGCATATGGGCCGCGAGCTTGGC
>SYAK01000075.1 GCA_005788935.1 Pseudomonadota bacterium | reverse complement strand
TGGCAACCATGCGCAGGGCGTCGCCTACCACGCGAAGCGGCTCGGGATAGCGGCGACGATCGTCATGCCGGTCTACACGCCGCTCGTGAAGGTCGAGGCGACGCGTCGCTGGGGTGCGCGCGTCGTGCTCTTCGGCCAGAGCGCGCGCGAGGCTCGCGACGAGTCGCTGCGCATTGCGGCCGAAGAGAACCTGACCTACATCCACCCGTTCGACGATCCAGCCGTCGTGGCGGGGCAGGGGACGGTCGCGCTCGAACTGCTCGAGCAAAATCCGTATCTTGATGCGGTCATTGTGCCCGTCGGTGGTGGAGGCCTGATCGCGGGCATGGCGCTCGCGCTGAAGGAGACGAACCCGCGGATTCGTGTCTACGGCGTCGAGGCCATCGCCATGCCGGCCATGTTGGCCGCACTCAAGGCGGGCAAGCCGGTCGACGTCCCGTCGCAGCGGACGCTCGCGGAGGGCATCGCCGTGGCGCGGGTCGGTGACGTGCCGTTCGCGCTGGCGCAGAAATATGTCGATGATGTCGTGACTGTCGATGACGAGGAGATCGCCGCGGCGATTCTCACGCTGCTCGAGGTCGAGAAGACGATGGTCGAGGGCTCGGGCGCAGCGGGGCTCGCGGCGCTGATGAGCGGCAAGCTGGACCTCGCTGGCAAGCGCACGGCCATCGTGCTGACAGGCGGCAATATCGATGTGACGATGCTCGCGCGCGTGATCGAGCGCGGCCTCGTGAAGAACGGGCGTCACGTGCGGCTCGCGGCCCAGGTCCTCGACGCGCCAGGGTCGCTCGCGCGGGTGACGGGCATCATCGCGGGGGCGGGCGCCAACATCCTCGAGATTCACCATGAGCGAGCGTTTTCGCGCGGTCCGCTCGGGGTGTCGCTCGTCGAGATCACGGTCGAGACGCGGGGACACGCCCACATCGCCGAGCTCGTAGGCCTGCTCGAGGCTGCCGACATGCGGGTCACGGTGCGCTGACTGCGGACGCAATCTATTGCGCCCATCCACCATCCCCATCCATGCGTGGCCTGTCTCATCCCGGTCGTCCGAGACGCCTGCCCTGCAGCCCGAAGGTCGTGTCGTGTCAAATCCCCTGCGGACCCTCGTCCTCGCGCGCCCCGCGCTGACGGTCTTCCTCGTCGTCACCGCCGTCTATGCGGCCCTCGCGGGGAAGCGCCTGCTCGCACCGTCGCCCCAGTTCCACTTTGTCGATTTGGCGCAGTCCTTCCTCGATGGTCGCCTCGACACCGAGACGCCGACGCGGCGGTCGGGCGACGTCGACCCCGCCTCCGCGCCGCAGGGGTTGCGCGAGGCCGTCGCGCGGACCGAGCGGGCGGGCGGCTGGAATGACTGGTCGAGCCTCAGGCGGCTGACGCTGTCGGATGGGCAGGTCATCGTCGGGCACTTCCCGTGGGGCCACGAGGAGACCTCGCGCAAGCAGCTGTTCCACACGCGCGACGGCCGGGAATTTCGCGTCGATGTGACGAAGGACCTCGCGCGGACCTGCGGCCTGGGCGGGCGGGCGCGCTGCGACGAGCGTGAATATTTCGTCTCATTTCCCCCATTCCCTGCGGTCGCGCTGCTGCCCGCGGTCGCGGTCTGGGGCTATGACACGAACGATGTGCTGATCACCGTGCTGCTCGGCGGGCTGAACGCGGTGCTGCTGTTCTGGCTGCTCGAACTGCTCGTGACGCGCGGGCACTCGCGCCGGAGTCGTGGGGACAACGTCGTCCTGTCGCTCGCCTTCGCCTTCGGGACGGTCGCCTTCTTCTCGAGCGTCCGCGGCGAGGTGTGGTTCTCGGCGCTCATCTTCGGCGTCGCGCTGAACATCGGCTTCATGATGGCGGCCCTCGACCTGCGCTATCCCGCGCTCGCGGGGCTGCTCCTCGGGCTCGGCTTCGCCACGCGCACGCCGATTCTCTTCTGTGGCATCTTCTTCGGCTGGCAGCTGCTGTTTCCTCAAAACCGCTGGAGTCGCTTAGGGTTGCGTCCGCGCCTCATGGTCGGGCTGCGCTTCGCGGTCCCGCTCGCGGCGGTGCTCGCGCTGCTCGCGTGGTACAACGCGGCCCGCTTTGGTGACCCGGGCGAGTTCGGGCACGCCTTCCTCTCGGGGGGCGCGGGTGAGCGCGTGCGGACGCACGGCATGTTCAGCTTCGCGTATCTGAACCGCAACCTGCTGTCGGCCCTCGTCGCGATGCCGCGGCTGATGGGTGAGGCGCCGTATGTCATGGTGAGCAATCACGGCATCGGGATGCTTGCCACGACCCCGTTCCTGTTCCTGCTCCTGTGGCCCGCGGCGCGCCCGCCGCTGCGGGTGGCGCTTTGGCTCGCGGTCGCCTGCGCCGCGGTCCCGGGGCTCTTCTACCAGAACACCGGCTGGGTGCAGTTCGGCTTCCGCTTCGCGCTCGACTACCTGCCGTATCTCTTCGCGCTGTTTGCCATCTCGGACCGCAAGCTCGACCGGACCTTCCTCGTCCTGGTCGTGATCGCCATCGTCGTCAACCTGTTCGGGGCCGTCACCTTCGGTCGTCACCCGCAGTTTTATTACGAGACGCTGCTGCCCGGCGCGACCTGAACGCTTTGAACACCAACCATCCGGCCACCAGCGCGAGGATGAGCCAGCCGACCTTCGCGATGGCGCCGACGGTCGCTTCGAGGTCCTCGACCTGCGCCCCGAGGGCGAAGCCGAGCCCCACGAGGAGCGCGTTCCAGGCCATCGCCGAGAGCCCCGCCCAGAGCAGCACGCGGCCTGTCGGGAGGCCCGCGACGCCTGCCGCGATGAAGAAGAAGGCCCGGATGCCGGGCAGGAAGCGGTTGACGGCGAGGTAGATGGCGCCATGGCGTCGCATGCGCTCGGTGAGCTTCTCGACCGTCGCCTGACGCTCCGGGCTCATGCGCGCAAGGCGCCCGCTCGTGACGAGCCAGCGGCCGATCGCGAAGTCACACCATGCGCCGAGCAGCGCCCCCGCGGTCGTCGCGAGCAGCACCGGCGTCACCGGCCAGCCGAAGGCCGCCACGAGGACCGCGCCGCCCGCCACCGCGGTGTCGCCCGGGAAGGGCGGGAAGATGTACTCGAGGAAGGCCGAGAGCCCGAGGACGAGCAGCACGGCGGCGTCAGGCAGCGTCGCGAAGGCCTCGACGAAGGCGGTCAGATCGAGGTCCATGCGCGCCGCGGCTCACTTCAGGTGCGCGATGGCAGCCCGCAGTCGGCTCTGGGTGCGCGCCTTGCCGATGACGGCGAGCGTGTCGAAGAGCGGGGGAGCGGCGGACGACGCGGTCGCGACGAGGCGCAGCACGCTGAAGACGTCCTTCGGCTTCCAGCCGACCGTCTCGCAGAAGGCGCGGAAGACGGCCTCGAGGGCGGGCGCGGTCCAGGCGCGCTGCCCGTCGACGAGCTCGGCCATCTTCTGGAGCAGCTCCTGGACCTCGGCCTTCTCGCGCCCCTTCGGGACGTAGCTCTCGGGCGGCAGGAGTGCCGGCTCGCCGAAGAACCAGGCGGTCTTCGGCACGAAGTCCGAGAGGCGCGTCATGCGCTCATGGACGAGCGGGACGAGGGTGGACAGCGCCGCGTCACCGAGCAGCCAGCCTCGGAGGCGGCCAAGCAGCGCGTCAGGCGTCAGCTCGCGGAGGTAGAGGCCGTTGAGCCAGTCGAGCTTGTCGAGGTCGAAGATCGGGCCCGAGAGGCTGACGCGCGTGAAGTCGAAGTTCGCGACCATGTCGGCGTAGCTGAACTTTTCGCGCTCGTCGGGCATCGACCAGCCCATGCGGCCGAGGAAGTTCACGAGGGCCTCGGGGAGGAGGCCCATCGCCTCGTAATACTCGAGGCTGACGGGGTTCTTCCGTTTGGAGATCTTCGTCTTGTCGAGGTTTCGAAGCAGCGGCATGTGGACGAACTCGGGCGGCTCCCAGCCAAAGGCCCGATAGAGCTGGACGTGCTTCGGGGTCGAGGGGATCCACTCCTCGGCGCGGATGACGTGGGTGATCTCCATCAGCCGGTCATCGACCACGTTGGCGAGGTGGTAGGTCGGGAAGCCGTCGGATTTCAGCAAGATCTGGTCATCGAGCTCTTCGTTCCGGAAGACGATGGCGCCGCGCAGGCGGTCCTGCACGACGGTCTCGCCGTCGAGCGGCATCTTGAGCCGGATGACGTGCGCCTCACCCGCCGCGCGTCGCCGCGCGACCTCTTCGGGCGGCAGATCCCGGTAGCGGCGGTCGTAGGGCTGGCGCGCGCCGCGCTCCTTCTGGGTGCGGCGCATCTCGTCCAGTTCCTCTGGCGTGGCAAAACAGTAATAAGCTTCGCCGCGCGCGACCAGCAACTCCGCGTGCTGCAGGTAGATCGGCAGGCGCTCGGACTGGCGGTAGGGGCCGAAGGGGCCGCCCTTGTCGGGGCCTTCGTGCCAGTCGAGGCCGAGCCAGCCAAGCGACCGGAAGATGGCCGCCTCGCTCTCGGGGCTCGAGCGCGTCTGGTCGGTGTCCTCGATGCGCAGGATGAAGCGGCCGCCGTGGAGGTCGGCGAAGGCCTTGTTGAAGAGCGCGATGTAGGCGGTCCCGACGTGCGGGTCGCCGGTCGGCGACGGGGCGATGCGGACGCGGACAGGGCGGCTCGGGGTGGACTCGGACGTGGACATGGGGCGCTCTCTCACGCGGGAGGGTGGGGTGGTGTGGTTCAGACGATGGGCTCCCCCGCGAGCAGGCGGGTCGGCAGGTCGGCGTGCACCGGCGCGCGGTGGCGCTCGGCGATGATGATGCCCGCGAGCGTCTCTGCGGCCGCGGTGACCGAGGCGTTGACGATCATGTAGCGAAAGGCGCCCGC
>SYAK01000074.1 GCA_005788935.1 Pseudomonadota bacterium | reverse complement strand
CGAGGAAGGTCGGGTTGGACAGGATCGGAGCGTTCATCGGGGACCTCGGTGACCGGGTTGCAACGACGTGAGAACCGCGTCCGGTGCGATTCATTCGTTCATGCGAATGAATGCATCTAGGGCCCCGTCGGACGGCGCAAGCCTGGGGTCGTTTTTTACGAGCAGCCCCGCGGCCCAGGCCAGCAAGGCCGCTGCGAGGTGTTCGGGGCGCAGTGGTGCCCGCGGCTGCGACGGGCTGCGACGGGCCGTGGGGCTGGCGCCGCGCGCGGAACCGGCATAGGATCGCGCGTCCGTGCAGGGACGCCGCCGGTGGCGTCGCGCGTCGCAGACCTCGGGGGCCCCGCGTGCCAGTCTTCCAGGACGCCATCCAGCACGCGCTCGTGCTGCTGCGCGAGCGCCGTCTGCGCCTCGACGAGCTGTGCACCGTGATGGCTCTCTACGGCGCCCGAACGCTTGAGGACGAGCCGGCAGCGCCCGGGGACGTCGGGGCGGTGGAGCTCATCGACGCGCTGATGCATCAGGTCGTGCGCGGCGAGGGCCCGTCCGAGCTGCTCTACGCCTCCGAGCTCATCGCCTCGGTCGCTGGCATCGACTACGTGCGCAGCGAGTTTCCCGGGCCGGGCACCGGCACGCGCGTCCCGGCGATGGTTGACGAGGTCACCGACGCCGGGGCGGCCGACGACCTCGGGGACCTTGGCGCGGGTGTCTTCGCGACGCCCGCGGCCCGCCGCCTGCGCGTGACCCAGAGTCAGGTGCCGGCCGTGCGCATCAAGATGCGGACGCGTCTCGCCCAGTTCCTGCGCAGCGTCGAGGTCGAGCCGTCGGTCAACCCCGGGCTCGACAAGGACGCCCCCGGCCTCGACGGGCCCGGCCTGACCCAGTTCGCGCTCGGGGCGGCCATCGGCGAGGGCGGGGCAGGGCGGGTGCTGCTCGGCGTGGATCGCGACCTGCGACGCGCGGTGGCCATCAAGACGCTGCAGGAGAAGCATCGCAACAATGCTTTGCAATTGCAGTCCTTCATCGAGGAGGCCATCATCACGGGCGGCCTCGAGCACCCGAACATCGTGCCCGTCTACCAGATGGGCTACAGCGACGAGCTCGGCCCGTACTACGTGATGAAGCGCCTCGAGGGGCTGACGCTCGGGGACGTCCTGCAAGGCCTCCGCCGCCGCGATCCGGCCATCGAGGCGCGCTACGACCTCGATCGCCTGCTCGGCGTGCTCATCGAGGCGAGCCAGGCCATCGGCTACGCCCACGACCGCCGCGTCGTCCACTGCGACCTCAAGCCGAACAACCTGCTGCTCGGCCACTACGGCGAGGTCCACGTCGTTGACTGGGGGCTCGCCTGCATCATGGGAGACCTGGGTGCACAGCAGGCGCGCGCGCAGCTCTGGAGCGGCACGCCAGGCTTCATGGCGCCCGAGCAGGTCGTCGGCGATCCGAGCGCCTTTGACGCCCGCACCGACGTCTGGGCGCTTGGCGGCATCCTCTACGCGATGCTGACGCTGACGCGGCCGATCGTCGGGCGCACCCGCCACGAGGTCCTCGAGGCCGTCATGCGCCAGGACGTCGAGCCGCCGTCGCTTCGTGCGCCCGAGCGCCGCATCTCGCCCGACCTCGACCGCATCTGCCTGACCGCGATGGCGCGTCGCCCCGAGGACCGCTACCCGAACGTGCCGGCCTTCATCGCGGAGGTCGAGCAGCACCTCGCCGGTCGCCGCCATCGGCGCGAGCGCCTCGAGCACGGCCAGCGGGCCCTTGACGCCGCGCGGTCCATCCTGGACGAGGCGAGCTCGTCGGAGGCCGTCCTCGACGCCCTGCAGCAGCGTATCCTCGGCGACCCGGACCGCGCGCGGCAGGCGGCGCTGCGCGAAGACCTGCAGGATGTCCGGGGCGATCTCCTGCCGCTCTACGAGGACGCCACGCGCATCGTCTGCGAGGCCCTCGAGGCGGGTGCCATCCACGCCCCCCTCGAGAGCCTCGTCGGAGACCTCTATTGGCGCGTCTTCAAACGGCTGCACCCCGGTCGCGTCGCGAGCACCGGGGTCGTCCCGGAGGTCGCGGGTGCCCTGCTGCGGCGCATGACCGCTGTCGCCCTCGAGTCGGTGGCCTCCCACGCCCGCCGCCTCGCGGCCCAGGAGGCCGCCCCCGCCGCGGCAGGAGTCCCGGGTGGTGGGACGGGTGACGCGTGGCTCGACGCCGTCCTGGCCTTCTGCGGGCCGCAGGCGACCGACCCCGACGCCGACCGCCTCGGGGCCGCCTCGCGCCTTGGCGCCCGTCTCGCCTTCCTCCGGACGACCGGCCTCCTCGCAGGCCTCCGAGGGGTCGACCTTATCCCGGTGGCGGAGGCCTGCGAGCGCGTCAGCTACCCCGACCGCGCGGCCATCTTCCTCGAGGGGGCCGCCTGCGACGCGGTCTATCTCATCGTGACCGGCGCCATCGACCTCGTCCGCGTCGGGGCGCGCGTCGGGCGCATCGAGCCTGGCGGCAGCTTCGGCGAGCTCGCTGTCATCGACAGCGCCCGCCTGCAGTCGTCCGCGGTCGCGGTCGGGGCCACCACCGCGCTCCGCATCCCCTCGGAACGCTTCATGCAACTGCTCAATGACCACGGCCGCATCGCGACCGCCGTCCTGCGCATGGTGACAGGCCGCGTCCGCACCGCTGTGGCGGCTCGCGGCGCAACTGACGGCGGCTGAGCCCCATGGCCGAGCCCCTCCCGCGGCAGTTCGGCAGCTACACGCTGCTCAGACGGCTCGCCCTCGGCGGCATGGCCGAGCTGTTCTTCGCGCGCGGCCCCGACCCGGTGCGCGGCGAGCGCGACGTCGTCGTGAAGCGCATCCTGCCCAATTACTCGGGCGAGGAGGCCTTCGTCCGCATGTTCGTGGACGAGGCTTCGCTGACGTCGAAGCTCAAGCATCCGAACATCATCGAGATCTACGATTTCGATGTCGTCGACGGGCAGTACTACATCGCCATGGAGTTCGTCGACGGGGCGGACCTCACCGACCTCCTCGACCGCTGCCTCGCCGAGGGCACGCGCCTCTCGGTCGCCCAGTGCGTCGCCATCGCCGTCGATCTCGCGCGCGGCCTCGACTACGCCCACACGAAGCAGCACCGCGGCAAGCCGCTCGGCATCGTCCACCGCGACATCTCGCCCCACAACGCGATGATCACCTGGGACGGGCAGGTCAAGCTCATGGACTTCGGCATCGCCAAGGCGGCCGAGCGATCGACGAAGACGCAGGCTGGCATGGTCAAGGGCAAGGTCGCCTACATGAGCCCCGAGCAGGCGCGCGGCAAAGGCCTCGATGGCCGCTCCGACCTCTTCGCGCTCGGGGTCGTGCTGTGGGAGCTTCTGACGTGCGACCGCCTCTGGCTGCGCGACACCGATTTCGAGGCGCTGACCGCCATCATGAAGGACCCGGCCCCGCCGCCGTCGACCCTGAACTCGGCCGTCGACGCGGACCTCGACCGCATCGTGCTGACAGCGCTCGAGAAGGACCGCGACTGGCGGCACGCGGACGCGGCGACGTTCATCCGCGAGCTGAGCGCGTGGCAGACAGCCCACGTCCCCGATCCGGGGGCCGATTCGCTGCGCGATTTCATGCAGGTCCTCTACCGCGACCGGATCACGACGCGCCGCCCGTCCGAGGTCACGCATCGCAGCGCTGGCACCGTCATGACCGCCCACGTTGCGGGTCTCGACCCCGGGCCCGCGGCCGGTCGGACAGACCTTGGCACGGCCTCGGAGGCTGACGCCGCTGTCGCCGGGATGCTCTGGCCGCTGACTGCGTTGACGGTACTCGGAAGCGGGGTCGCAGCACTCGCCTGGTCCCTTCTGTAACCACCCTCGCCCTCACCGGGAGGTCCGGATGCACCCCCTCGCGCAGAGTCCCCGCTCGCCTCTCGAGCTGATCGGCCACACCCCGCTCGTCGAGCTGCGGCACCTCTCGCCGCGACCGGGCGTCCGCATCTTCGCGAAGCTCGAGGGGACGAACCCGACGGGCTCCATCAAGGACCGCATCGCGCGGCGCCTCATCGACGACGCAGAGGCCCGCGGCGACCTGCGCCCGGGCATGACGCTCGTCGAGGCGTCAACGGGCAACACCGCGATAGCACTCGCGATGATCGCCAAGCAGCGCGGCTACCGGACGCGCATCATCCTGCCGCACGGCGTCGTGCCAGCGGTCCCGAACATCCTCGAGACGCTCGGGGTCGAGATCCACTGGTGCCCGCCCGAGGCTGGCACCCGCGGGGCCATCGACATGGCGCGCGGCATGGCCGAGTCGGACCCCGACAATGTCTACGCCGTCCAGCAGTTCTCGAGCTGCCTGAACATCGAGACGCATTATTACCAGACCGGTGCCGAGATCGTCGAGGCGCTTGATCAGATTGATGTCTTCATCTCCGGAATCGGGACCGGTGGCACCATCATGGGATGCGGCAGGCGTATCCGCGAGGCCTTCCCGAAGGCGCGCATCGTCGGCCTCGAGCCGCAGCTCGGCGAGTGTCTGCAAGGGCTGCGGCGCATCGAGGACAGCTTCATGCCGCCGCTGCTCGATCTCGGCGCGCTCAACGGGCGCTGGATCGTGACCGCGGCCGACTCGCTGAACGCGACGCGCCGCGTGGCCCTCGAAGAGGGGCTCCTCGTCGGGGTCAGCGCTGGGGCGAGCCTGCACGTCGCCTTCAAGGAGGCCGAGCGGCTGCCCGAAGCGGGCGGCAACATCGTCTGCATGTTCTCGGATTCAGGCTGGAAGTATCTGCCAGCACAGCCTTGGCAGGCCGCCGCCGCGCACGCGACCGAGCTCGACGAGGTGCATTGGTGGTGAAGCCCTGTGCGGGCGCTCAGCGCGGCTTCGGCAGCGGCGGGTCAGCGAGCAGCGGACCAGGGGCGTAGAAGGCGAAGCTGTTCGGTCGGCGGAAGTTCATGAAGGAATACGAGATGCTGGCGTCGAGCGCCTGCACGCGGTGGAACCAGCCGGCCGGGATGAAGAGGGCGTCGCCAGGTCCAAGCGTCACGTCGAAGATCGGGGTGCCGTCTGGCACGGTGGCGAGGTCGCCGACGACGTAGAAGCTGTCGAGGTGGCTCCAGAGCTCGGTCACGTAGGGCGCCACGAGGTGGAAGCGCTTTCGCCCGACGAACTGGCAGAAGAGGATGTTCGTCGAGTCGTGGTGGAGCGGCGTCTGCGTGCCGCGCGGCCCGATCCAGAGGCTCGTCCCGCCGACGGCGCGGGCTGGGTCGAAGAGGGCAGGGTCGGGGGCGAGATCGGCGAGCAGCCGCTGCCACGCAGGATGTCGAGCGTTGAAGTTGCGCGCAACGGCGTACTGGCTGTCGTCGTCGGGGGCGTCGTCGTCTGTGCGCATCCCGGCGAGGAAGGCCCCGAGGGTCGTCTGGACGAAGCGACCGAGGCTGTGGTTCTTCGGGTCGCGCTCGACTTCCACCTCGAGTGGCAGCTCGGCGAGCTCGCTCCGCCAGGCCTCGAAGGACCAGCGGGTGGCCGCGGGCCAGTCGCGCGTGAGCCCGCGGACGAGCAGTGGACGGTTGGCCTCCCAGTGGGCCTCCCAGAAGCGCTCCGGGTCGAGGCGATCCTGCTCGGGCAGGGTCGCGTCCGGCGTCCGCAGTCCGCGCATCAGCTTGACGAAGGCGTGCAGCTGGCGCGCGTAACCGTCCGCTGCGAGCGCCACCTCGCGCCGCGCGGCCTCTTCGGTCAGCCCGCGCTCCGTCAGCGTGCGCACGACCGAGGCCGGGTTCACGTCGTGGTTCAGGTTCTCGAGCACCCAGGCCCGCCAGACGGGCGGCAGGGGGAAGTCGCGGGCCATCACGGCTCCTCGGGCACGGGGGCGGCGCGGGCGAAATCAGCGCGGCTGCGGCGGCGGTTGTGGCGGGATCGGGGTGTCGCCGTCGTCCGCGTCCGTACCCTCGTCGACGTCCCACGGAGCGGGCTGCGGCGGGATCGGAGCGTCCTCGTCCGGGCCGAGATCCTGCGGCTCGTAGGCGTCCTGCGGCGCTGGCTGCGGCGCGATGGGCAGCTCGTCGTCGTGGACGTCGGGCGTCTCGACGATGTCCTCGCGCGGCGGCGGCTGGGGCGGGAGCGGCCCATCCCCCGCGTCGGCGTCCTCGTCTGGGCCAGGCTGAGGGCCGATCTGGACATCCTGCGCCTCGTCCGCGTCGCGCGGGGGCGGCTGCGGCGGGATCGGCAGGTCGGCGGTCATGGCATCGCTGAGGCCGGCGTCGGAGGCGGGTGGCGCCGGGTCCTCGGGCACGCAGCCGAGGACGAGGGAGGCGGACACCGCGAGCCCGGCACGCATCAGCGGGGTCGCGGGAGGAGGCAGCAGCTCACGACGGTAACGCATGGGAGCGAGCCTAGCGGTCGTGCCCGGCTGGCGCAAGCCCGCGCGAGGCGGGGTCTATTGCAGAAGTGGCCCAAAAGCCGACCGCAATGCGTCAACCGTGCGCTCGCCGACGCCGTGGACGGCGAGCCACTGCTCGCGCGAGGCGCTCGGCGCGAGGTGGATGAGGCTCTCGAGGACCTTGTTCGTCGCGATGCGGTAGGGCGGGACCCCCTCGTCCTGCGCGAGGGCGAGGCGCTTCGCCCGCAGCGCCTCGAGGCGGGCCTCGGCGTCGGCTGGCCGCGGCCCACGGGTGGCACCCCAGGCCATGAGCTTGGGCGACGGCCGTGGGTCCTGGCGCGTCCGCGCTCGCGCCCCCTCGCTGATCTCCGTGAAGGGCGGCAGCGCGAGCGGGACCGACGCGCGGCGCCACATCACCTCGACGCCGAGCGGGGTGAGGGACGGGTTGAAGCCGCGCCAGCAGCCAGCGTCTCCGAGCGCGTCCAGGACCCTCGAGAGCATGCGCGCGTCCATGTCGGCGAGCAGACCGAAGCTGCGCGAGGTTCGGATCGGGTCGCCCTCGGACTCGCGCCCCGCGGCCCCGCGCAGCACCTCGACGAGGGCCCGCGGGGGCAGCCGCCCGTTCGCCCGCGCGACCGCCGACAGGATCTTCTGGACGACGACCGCCTCGGCCTCTCGAAGCTCGCGCGGCGCCGTCTCGTGCCAGCCGCCGCTGTCGTCCTCGCGCGGCGCCTCGGGGCGCGCGAGGCCTGGCAGCCCGAGGTGCCCGCGGCAGTTGTCGCACGCCGGTCCGTCCGGGACGTCGGGCTCGCAACCTCTCGGGCTCTCTCCGAAATAGCGCAACAGCGCGCGGTGGCGGCAGCCGGCGTGCCAGGCGAAGCGCACCATCGCGCGCAGCTTCTGCCGTTCGGCCTCGGCCCACGCGAGGTAGCGGTCGGCGGGCAGGCTCTCGCCGCCCGCCCGGATGAAGAACTCATGGATGCGCATGTCGGCCTGCGTGAAGAGCAGCACCGCCTGCGCCCGCTGCCCGTCGCGGCCCGCCCGCCCGGCCTCCTGAGAGTAGGCGTCGACCGTGCCGGGCAGGTCCCAGTGGACGACGAGCCGGACGTCGGGCTTGTCGACCCCCATGCCGAAGGCGTTCGTCGCGACCATGACGACCCGGTCACCCGCCTGGAAGCGCTCCTGGGCGCGGGCGCGCTCGTCGTCTGCGAGGCCGCCGTGGTAGGTCATCGCGTCGACCCGCAGGCGCCGCAGCTGCGTGTGGACCTCGTCGCAGTGCTTGCGCGTGGCGCAGTAGACGATGGCTGCCCCGCCGCCGGCGAGGGCGACCCGCAGCAGGTCCCGCGTCCAGGTCAGCTTCTCGGCCATGCGCCTGATGGGCACGACGGAGAGGTGGAGGTTGTCGCGCAGGAAGCCCGAGACCTCGACGCGCGCGACTGGCGCGTCCGGGATTGTCGGGCCGCCGTCACGCCCCCCCGCTGGGGCCGAGAGCCCGAGGGCGCTCAGGATGTCGCGCCGCACGACGGGCGTCGCGGTCGCGGTGAAGGCGGCGATGCGCGGGGACCCCATGGTCACCCACGCCTCGCGGATGTTTCGGTAATCCGGACGGAAGT
>SYAK01000073.1 GCA_005788935.1 Pseudomonadota bacterium | reverse complement strand
TACGAGCGCCTGTACGCGCGCATTCCCTGACGCGAGGCCGCGGGGACTCTCCTGCGGCACCCCTCGCACCGCCAAGGTTCCGCCCGCCCGTCATCCCAAGGGGTCCCCATGCACGTCGTCCTCGTCGAGCCGCGCTTCCCGACCAACCAGAAGCTCTTCGTCAAGGCCCTCGCGGAGGTCGGCGCGACCGTGACCGCGATCGGCGAGGGCTCGAAGGCCTCGCTCGACGGCGATCTGCGCCGCTGGCTGCGCCACTACGAAGAGGTCCGCAACGTCACCGACGACGGCCAGCTGCTCCGCGCGGTGCGCAACATCCAGTCGCGCGCCCAGATCGACCGCCTCGAGGCGACGGTCGAGGCGCACATCATGGCGGCGGCCCGCACGCGCGAGGCGGCCGGCATCCCGGGCACGAGCGTCCGGACCGCCTTCCTCTGCCGCGACAAGCCGGCCATGAAGGAGGCGCTCCGTCAGGGCGGCATCCCGTGTGCCCAGTCGACCGCCGCCTCCTCGCTCGCCGAGGTCCTCGCCTTCGCCGAGCGCGTCGGCTACCCGCTCATCCTGAAGCCGCGCGACGGGGCTGGCGCCTCGGGGGCGACCCGCGTCGACTCGGACGCCGAGGTCGAGGCCGCGCTCCGCGAGCTCCACGTGCCGCGTGGTGGCGGCGGGCGCTCGATCGCGGTCGAAGAGTTCATGGAGGGCCACGAGGGCTTCTACGACACGCTGACCCGCAACGGGCACGTCGTCCACGAGTTTGGGACCCACTACTACCCGAACGTGCTGCCCGCCATGCGCAGCCGCTGGATTTCGCCCCAGATCGCGGTCAACAACCGCTTTGACATTGCGTCAGGCTACGACGAGCTCAAGGCGATGGGGCGCCGCGTCATCCAGATCCTCGGCATCGGCAGCTCGGCGACCCACATGGAGTGGTTCTTCGGGCCAAAGGGCCTGAAGTTCTCCGAGATCGGCTGTCGCCCGCCAGGCGTCCGCGCCTGGGATCTCTACAACGTCGGCAACGACATGGATCTCTACCGCGAGTGGGCCCTCGCCATCTGCAACGCCGGGCCAGGCACCCGCCCCTCGCGCCGCTACGCCACCGGCATGATCGCGCTGCGCCCGACGCGTGACGGCCGCATCGCTGGCTACGAGGGCGTCGAGGCGGTCAATCACGCCTTCGGGCGCAACATCATCGACTCGTTCCTGCCGCCCGTCGGACACCCGACTCAGCCTGTCGAGGCGGGCTTCATGGCGAACGCCTGGATGCGCCTCAAGCACGAGAGTTACGACGAGCTGCGGCGCATCATGGACGTCGTCGGTCAGACCATCAAGGTGCACGCCCGGTGACGCAGGACGTTCCACTTCATCGACGCTCGGCGGGCGTTCATCTGCTCGGCCCCCAGTCCGACGACGGCACCCACGCTGGCCGCGTCCTTTCCGACCTCGGCGTTCGCGGCCCCGTCGCGCTCATCAGCGCTGGCTGGCAGGAGCGCGAGCCCGAGGACGAGGCGCTCGTCGCGGCCCTCGGCGTGCCTGCGGTCAACCTGCGCCTCCATGCGCGCTCCGAGGCGCTCTTCGCGTCCGACCCCGAGTTTGCGAATGCCTACAAGGCCCGTCAGGAGCGTCTCCGCCACCTGCAGGCGTTCTACCGCATCCGCCTCGAGGCGGCCGACGACGCCTCGCACGCCATCGCCGTCCGGCACGTCGAGCCCGCCCTCATCGACGAAGAGCTCGCGGTCTCCCTCGCCCTGCTGCGCCACATCGACGGGGACCACGTCGAGCGCTGCCGTGCGGTCCACCGCGAGTTCAACGCGCGCTGGGGGGCCGAGCGGCGCCCCGCCCGCGACGCGCACCTCGCCGAGCTGCGCACGATCCTCGAGGGTGCGCAGGCCCTCGTCATCACGGGCGGCCATGTCACCTCGCTGCTCAACCGCGTGCGCCTCTTCGAGGTGCTCGACCTCGCCCGCCACATCCCGATCATCGCCTGGTCGGCGGGCGCCATGATCCTGACCGAGCGGATCGTCATCTTTCACGACTATCCGCCTTACGGGAAAGACATCGCGCAGATCCTCGACGTCGGCTACGGGCTCGCGCGCGGCGTCGTGGTCCTGCCTGACCCGCGGCGCCGCCTGCGCCTCGAGGATGAAGCGGGCATCTCGCGCTTCACGCGCCGCATGGCCCCAGCGCTCTGTGTGGCGCTCGACCATGGCGCCGAGCTGCAGTTTCCCGGGCTCCCGGTGTCGCAGCCGACGCCGTTCGCCGAGCTCGGGGTCGAGGGGATGCGCGGGCGCGGCTGGATGCTCGGCCTGGACGGCGCCGTGAACCGGGAGTGGCACCGATGACGACCGCGCGCGCCATTCAGGCGCTGATCGACGGGCCCCACGACAAGGCGGCCGTCGATCAGATCTTTGCAACACAAACCTTCCCCATCGTCGAGGGGAACTTCATCACCTTCGTGTGGCGGGGCAAGGCCGAGGCGGTGAACCTCCGCCACTGGGTCTACGGCCTCCCGTCGTCGCAGCCGCTCGCGCGCATCGAGCACACGAACGTCTGGCACCAGACGATGGAGATCCCGCCGCACTCGCGGGTCGAGTACAAGTTCGAGGTGGTCCGTCACGGGCGCGGCGAGTGGCTCAACGACCCGCTGAACCCGAACCGGGCCCATGACCCGTTCGGCGCCAACTCGGTCGCCCACGCGGTCGGCTACGAGATCCCCGCCTGGGCGATGCACGACCCGGAGGTCAAGGCGGGTCGCCTCGATGAGGGCGTGGTCCTCAACAGCAAGGTCTTCGGGCGGCGCAGCTATGGCGTCTACCTGCCCGCGCGCTACCGCCGCTCGCGCCGCTACCCGCTCCTCGTGGTCCACGATGGCCATGATTACCTGCGGTATGCAGCACTCGGCCACGTGCTCGACAACCTCATCGCGCGCCTCGAGATTCCTGACATGATCGTCGCGCTGACGTCGTCGCCGTACCGCATCGGCGAGTACGCCAACGACGAGCGCCACGCCCAGTTCATCGTCGAGGAGCTCGTCCCGCAGCTCGAGCGCGTCTTCCCGATTCGCCCCGAGCCGCAGAGCCGCTGCCTCATGGGGGCGAGCTTCGGGGCGGTCGCGTCGCTCTCGACCGCGGTCCGATACCCTGGCCGCTTCGGCAAGCTGCTCCTGCAGTCGGGGTCCTTCGCCTTCACCGACATCAGCGGCACCAACCGTCGCGGCCCCGCCTTCGACCCCGTCGTCGCCTTCATGAATCACCTGCGCGCCAACCCGATGCCGATGTCGGAGCGCATCTTCATGAGCTGCGGGATGTACGAGTCGCTGATTTACGAGAACCGGTCGTTCGTGCCGCTCTTGCAGCAGACGGGCATGGACGTCCGGTATGTCGAGGCCCGCGACGGGCATAATTGGGAAAACTGGCGGGATCGCCTGCGCGAAGGCCTGTCGTGGCTCTTCCCAGGTCCCCTGCTGATGGTGTACGAATAATCCTCGCAGTATCTCTGGCGGCTGGCCGCCCGCCCGCGCCGCGTGACCGCGCCCTACCCCTCTGGAGACCCGCATGGCTCATCAGGTCCGGAAAATTGGTCTGTCGCTCGGCGCCGACGTGTGCTGGCCGCTCTGCTACGAGGGCCTCATGGACAAGCTCGCGCTGTCCATTCCGTGGCAGGGTGACACCGTGGGCATCGCGGTCGACCGCGTCACCATCGAGCCCTTCGATCTCCGCCAGGGTTGCCGCTACGACGTGGTCCTCGACCGTCTGACGCACTGGTATCATCTCAGCCGCGAGTGGATCAAGAAGGCCATCCTGATGGATGACCTCTACGTCCTGAACAACCCGTGGGCCGTCCAGTCGATGGAGAAGCACACGAGCTACGCGGCCATGATGCGCCTCGGCATGCCCGTCCCCGAGACGTGGCTCCTCCCGCCGAAGCAGTACGAGCCGCTGCCCGACCTTCCGATTACGCTCAAGCGCTACGCAAAGCTCTTCGACCTGCCATCGGTCGCGAAGAAGCTCGGGTATCCGCTCTTCATGAAGCCCTACGACGGCGGTGGCTGGAAGGGCGTGAGCCGCATCGACGACGAGCAGCGTCTGAAGAAGAGCTACGAAGAGTCGGGCAAGTTCGTGATGCACCTGCAGAAGGCGGTCGACCCGTTCGACAGCTTCGTCCGTTGCATCGGCTTCGGCCCGCAGACCTACCTCGTGCGCTACGACCCGGAGGTCCCGCTGCACGACCGCTACACGATGGACCGTAACTTCCTGACGCCCGAGGAAGATCTCCTCTTGCGCGAGCAGACGCTGACCATCAACAGCTTCTTCGGCTGGGACTTCAACTCCTGCGAGTCGCTGCGCCTCGCGGGCGTCGGGTCGTGGCACCCGATCGACTTCGCGAACGCCTGCCCCGACTCGCAGGTCACCTCGCTTCACATGCACTTCCCGTGGCTCGTCAAGGCGAAGCTGCGCTGGTCCATCTTCTGCGCGGTGACGAAGCGCCCGTTCCGCAAGACCTTGGACTGGCAGCCGTTCTTCGACATCGCGGCGACCGACGCGCCGTACCGCGAGAAGCTGACGGCCTACGCGAACATCGCGCGCGCCCGCTTCGACGTCGATCGCTTCGTCGAGTTCTGCGAGACGCATCTTGGCCACCTCGACGAGGTCGCGTGGGAGTTCTTCGGGACCGCGCAGGCGAAGGACGCTGTGCGGCAGAAGGTCGCGGCCCTCTACCCCGCGCACGAGATCGAGCCCTTCACGGAGCTCTTCTGGAGCCGCGTCCAGCATTGGCGCGGCAGCGACGAGGCCAAGGGAGGACGCATCGTATGAGCACGAAGGAACAGCCCGCCGACAAGACCACCGCCCGCTGGTACTCCGAGCGCATGGGGCGCGACTCGACGCTCGTCCGCTGGGGGACCCACGGGCAGCCCGTCCTCATCTTCCCGACGGCTGGCGGCGACGCGGAAGAGATCGAGCGCATGCACCTCGTGCGCGTCGTCCGCCCGCTCATCGACCGCGGCCTCATCAAGGTCTACTCCTGCGACTCGGTCGCGGGCATGGGGCTCGTGCGCGCCGAGGGTTCGCCGCGCTACCGCATGTGGCTGCAAAACCAGTTCCACCAGTACGTGCGCCACGAGGTCGTCCCGGCCATCCGTCAGGACTGCAAGGACCCGAACCTCGAGGTCTGGACGGGCGGGGCCTCGATTGGCGCCTTCCACGCGGTCGCGGTCACCTGCCGCTTCCCCGACGTCTTCAGTCGCGCCATCGGCATGAGCGGCACCTATGACCTGCGCCGCTTCTACAAGTGCGATCCCCACGAGTTCAATGACGATTTCTGGGCCAGCTCGCCGGTTCACTTCATGTCGATCCTCGGCGGCGCCCACCTCGACATGCTGAAGCGCCGCTTCATCCTGATGCCGTCGGGCGAAGGGCGGGCCGAGGATATCGGCGAGTCCTTCAAGATGGCGACCGCACTCGGCAAGAAGGGCGTCCCGAACCGTGTCGACTCGTGGGGCCGCGAGTGGCCGCACGACTGGGACACGTGGCGCAAGATGCTGCCGCAATACCTCGAGGACTGGACGAAGAAGGCGGTCTGACACGATGGAAACCACCCGTTCGCACAAGGAAGTCGAGGCCAAGAAGGACGCCGAGAAGCACCGCGACTACATGGTCGCGCTGCTTCAGGACCTCCACGCGCTCGAGCGCATGCTCGCCGACGGCCTCTTCGAGACCGGCATGCGGCGCATCGGCGCGGAACAGGAGATGTTTCTCGTCAATCAGGCCTGGGCGCCCGCGAACGGGGCCCTCGCGATGCTCGAGGCGCTGAAGGACCCCCATTTCACCACCGAGCTCGGGGCCTTTCAGCTCGAGGCGAACTGCGATCCGCAGCTCTTCTCCGGTGACGGCATCTCGCAGATGCACGCCCAGCTCGACGCGCTGATGGACAAGGCGCGCGGGGCTGCCCGTGGCCTCGACATGCACGCGGTGCTGATGGGCATCCTGCCGACCTTGCGCAAGAAGGACCTCGGGCTTGACAGCAT
>SYAK01000072.1 GCA_005788935.1 Pseudomonadota bacterium | reverse complement strand
GGCGCCGAGTCTCCGGGTCTCGTCCGGTGGTGTCCGGATCTGGCAGGCCGTTGCGCCCGACCCGCGCCTTCCGCTGCCGCTCGCGTCCCAGCCCGAGGGGCGGGCCTTTCTCGCGCTGCTCGCGGAGGTGGCGGCTGACGACATCCCGCCGGACCTGCCGGGTCTGGCCGTTCTGCTCGCGGAGGTCTCGCCCGAGGCGCGTCCACGCGCGGAGGGCGCACAGACCGCCGCGGTCGTGCGGGCGTTCGAGGGCGGGATCGCCCTGACGCCGCTCGTGACGGACCAGGGCGTCGGCTGGCTCGCGTCTTTCCAGGTCGACGCGTCGGAGTCGGTCGCGGCGGTCGCGGCGGACCTCCTGACCGAGCTCGCGCGCACCCCTGGGTTCTCGGCCGCCGACGTCGCGGGACGGTCGGAGACCCTGCGCGTGACACCCCGCTGGGCCTGTTCGACCGAAGGCGCTGCGGCCTTCGCGGCAGGGCTGGCCGGGCCGAACGGCGCGTCGCTGTCGGAGGAGACACTGGCGAGGGCCCACCGCGAGGACCTCGTCCGCCTTCATCGGCGGCTCTTCGCGGCGCAGCGCCTCGTGGTCGCCGGGACGCGTCCGTGGCCGTTGCGGGCGCTGGCCGTGCTGGACGGGCTCGGGGCGTTGGCGCTCGGCGCGGGGGGCGTACCCGAGGCACCGCGGGCGCCGAGCGGGGATTTCGAGGACGGGCATTGTCCGCCGGTCGTGGCCCTTCCGGCCGCAGCGCTCGCGGACGTGAGGCCCGCTGAGCTCGCTTCCGCATGGGCGCTCCGGGATGGCCGCTTCGCTCAGGTCTCCCGCATCCTCGCGTGGCTCGCGCCGGTCTCGCTGCAGCGTCTCCCCGAGCTGCGGCGCCTGGGGCCGTTCGGTGCGCCGCGTGACGTCCTCGTCGGCACGGCGCAGGCCTTCGCGGCGCTCCTGTCCATCCTCGATGACGTGGGTCTGGCGCTCGACGCGGCGGTCGCGCCGCTCGACCCGGAGGCGCCGCTCCCCCCGTCGGCGCTGCTTCGCAGCTGGTTCGGGCTGGCGGCTGCGAGGTGACCGCTCGAGGGTGTCGTGTCCCGGCCGCTTTGGCTTGCGCGCGGGCGGGCGGCCCGCTATCTATCGAGGGTTCCGTACCTGCCACCGAACCGGATCCGAGCGCAGCCGATGTCTTCCACTGACGACCACCGCGACGACACCGACCTCGATCCGACCGAGGTCGCGTCACCTCGCACGGGCCGCGGCCTCATGGGCGGCGACCTCGACCGGCGCGTGGAGACGTCGCGCGTCCCGCCGCTCGCCCAGGCGCGCGTGCTCGCCCCGTTCCGCCGTGACGGGGACGAGGAGGCGACGCGGGCCTTCGTCGCCCACAGGCCGCTGCACATCGAAATCGGCTTCGGCCGCCCGCATTACCTGCTCGACCTCGCCGCCGCCCACCCTGATGCACACGTCCTGGGCTTCGAGATCAAGCGGCGCTGGGTCGCCGCCGCCGCTGATCGCTCGGAGCGGCTTGGGCTTGCCAACGTCCGCGTCATCGAGGGAGACGCGAGGCCGCACCTCGAGCGCCTCGTGCCGCCTGGGTCGGCGGCTGGCGTGCACGTCCTCTTCCCCGACCCGTGGTGGAAGAAGAAGCATCACAAGAAGCGCGTCTTCAACAGTGAGTTCACGGCGCTCATGGCTCGGACGGTCGCGCCAGACGGCGCCCTCTACGTCAAGACCGATGTCGAGGCCTACGCTGATCTCATCGTCGAGGAGCTCTCAGCTGCGGGCCTGAGCCTCGCGGGGTCTGGCACTTCCGACGCGCTGCTCGCAGCGCTGCCGCGGTCCCACCGCGAGAAGAAGTGCGCTGAGTTCAACGTCCCGATTCACCTCTTCCGATTCGTACACCCGTCGCCACTGGGTTGATTCGCATGAACGATTTCCGCTGGTTGCCACTTGTCTTCGCGCTCCTCGCCGCCTTCGGCTACTTTGGCCTCGTGATGCAGGGCAAGTTGCGTCTGCTGCTCGTCGCCGAACACCGCGAGCGCTTCTTCACGTCGTTCCCGCAGCGCATCGTGAACGTCTTCACGTACGCGCTCGGTCAGAAGAAGATGTTCAAGGAGAAGGGGGCGGGCATCATGCACGCCTTCATCTTCTGGGGCTTCCTCGTGTTGCAGCTGCGGACGGCCTACCTGATGGTGTGCGCGTTCGTGCCAGATGCGCGCATTCCGTTCATTCACGGCGGATACAGCCTCGCCAAGGATGTGACCGAGCTCGTCGTCTTCTCGATGATCGTCTGGGCCGCCTGGCGCCGCCTCGTCACGAAGCCCAGCCGTCTCACGCTGTCTGTCGAGGCGGTCGCCATCCTCGGCATGATCGGCGGGCTCATCCTGTCCGACTTCCTGCTCGATGGCTTCGCGCTCGCGCTCGCGTCATCCCCCGAGGGGCATGACGGCGCCCTGTTCATCGCGTCGGGTCTGTCGGATGCGGCCCGCGAGGCCGCCGTCGCCGCCGAGATGGCGCACGCGCCGGTCGGCGCCTTCTTTGCGTCGCTGTTCGGCGGGCTCGACGCGACGACGCTGATGGCGGGGCAAGAGGTCGCCTACTGGGTCCACATCGGCATCGTGCTGGTGTTCCTGAACCTGCTGCCGGGCTCGAAGCACTTCCACGTGATCACGTCGGTCCCGAACGTGCTCTTCAGCGAGCTCGGGCCGCGCGGGGCCATCGAGCCGATCAAGGACATCGACAATCAGGAGAAGTTCGGCGTCGCGGACGTGAAGGACTTCACCTGGAAGCAGGTCCTCGACACGTACACCTGCACCGAGTGCGGGCGTTGCGCGGTAAACTGCCCGACGACCATCACGGGCAAGGTGCTCAACCCAAAGAAGCTCATCACGGACATCCGCGACCACCTCTACGCGCGTGAGAACGAGATCCTGGCGGGCGACAAGGACCTCACCGGCTGGGAGGTGCCGAAGCATCCGAAGACGCTCGTCGAGGACGTGAAGGAGGACGCGATCTGGGACTGTACGACGTGCCGGGCCTGCTCCGAGGCCTGTCCGGTCATGATCGAGCACGTCGACAAGATCGTGGACCTTCGCCGCAACCTCGTGTTGATGGAGGCCAAGTTCCCGAAGGAGCTGAAGGGGACCTTCAAGAATCTCGAGTCCAAGGGCAACCCGTGGGGCATCTCGCCGCGCGAGCGGACCGCATGGGCGGCCGATCTTGCGGTCCCGGAGCTGTCCGAGAACCCCGACGCCGAGTACGTCTTCTGGGTCGGCTGCGCGGGCGCCTACGACGAGAAGCAGAAGAAGGTCTCGCGGTCGCTCGTCCACATCCTGCGGGAGGCGAAGATCTCCTTCGCCATCCTCGGGGAGAGCGAGACCTGCACGGGTGATCCGGCCCGTCGGGCCGGCAACGAGTACCTCTTCCAGACGCTCGCGAAGCAGAACATCGAGGTGATGAAGGAGGCGGGCGCGCACAAGAAGAAGCTCGTGACGCACTGCCCGCATTGCTTCAACACCATCAAGAACGAATACCCGCAGTTCGGTGGGCAGTTCGAGATTGTCCACCACTCGGTGCTGATTGAGGAGCTCGTGCGGTCGGGGCGGATCAAGCCGAAGAAGCAGCCCGCAGGCGTCAGCTCGGTCACCTACCACGACTCGTGCTACATCGGCCGTTACAACGAGGTCTACGAGCAGCCGCGCCGCGCGCTGTCGGCCATCCCCGGGCTCGCGCTGAAGGAGATGGCGCGCAACCGGACGACTGGCATGTGCTGCGGCGCTGGCGGCAGCCGAGTCTGGATGGAAGAGCACCGCGGGGCCCGCATCAACCACACGCGCGTCGATCAGGCCGTCGAGACGGGCGCGCAGACCATTGCGGTCGCGTGCCCCTTCTGCAACCTGATGATGAACGACGCCATCGGCACGAAGCAGATCGCGGTGCAGACGCGCGACGTCGCCGAGCTCGTCTGGGAGTCGCTCGACGTCCCGCAGCCTGCGGCGCCGGTCAGCCTCGCGAAGTGAGCGCGCGGGCGCCCCGGACCGAGCCCGGACCTGGGAGCACGGCGACCGTCCGCCCCGCCCGCGGCGTGCGCGCGGTGACGTGGCCCGACGGACGCGTGGTCCAGGTCCCGGACGGCTGGGAGCTGCTGGCGCCCGGGGACGCCGGCGTCACGCGGCGCGTCAAGG
>SYAK01000071.1 GCA_005788935.1 Pseudomonadota bacterium | reverse complement strand
GTCGTCCTCGCCGCGATGCGCGATTTCACGGGGGCCCGCCGGGCGTGGGAGGACGCCCTGCGCCTCGGCGGCCCACGCCCACTGGTGGGGCATCATCTCAGCCTCGCGACCGCCCGGGCCGACAAGCGGGTCCTCGTTGACGCGCGCCGGGCCTGGCTCGCTGGCCGCCACGCTGAGGCCCTGTCGCTCGCGCGGGGCTCGGCCACCCCGCACGGCGATCGCATCGAGGCCGACATCCTCGGCGCCCTCGGCATGCACAGCGAAGCGCTCGCGCTTTGGGACGCCGCGCTGAAGGCCCGCGCCATCGACCGCGTCGCCCTCGCAGGGCGCGCCGAGACGCTCGTGCTTCTCGGTCGCAAGCACGAGGCCGATCTCGCGCGTCTCGCCTTCTACGCCGGGCTCGAGGACGAGGGCTGGGAGCCGCTGTTCCTCTACCGGCGGACGGTCCTGCGCTCCGAAGTCGAGGCCTCGCTGGCGGGGGCCGCCGCCGCCCCCGCCACATCGCCCGCACCCGCGGCGCCTGCAGAGAGCGAAGCTCCGCCGCTTACGTCCCCGGCCGTGCCTGTCGGGGACGTCCCGACGACCCTTGAGTGAGCCGGTACGCCATTTCGGGTTGACAGTCGCCCGCGGACTGCTTAGAAGCCGAAAGCCTGCTGGCGCCATGGCCAAGTGGTAAGGCAGAGGACTGCAAATCCTCCACCCCCGGTTCGATCCCGGGTGGCGCCTCCAGAGAGGCCGATCCCTTCGCGGGGGTCGGCCTTTCCTGATTTCGCTCAGCTCGCAGACGCGGGAGGCCGCCGTGAGGGACACGCCACCAGAGTCCGAGCACGCGTCGGCGCTCGCTGTCCTGGTCCGCTCGGTCGACGTGGGCGCCCCACGCTTCGCCCTCGACCTGGTCGGGACGTCCGTGGCGGCCGGTGAGGAGGTCACGCTCGCGCTCTTCGGCCCCGCGGTCGGAGTCTGGCTCCGCGAGCTCCGCGGGCCCCTTGGCGCGTTCGGGCGTGATCTGGCGCTCGTGCGCGCCATGGCCGAGGCTGGCGGCGGAACGTTGTCGGTCTACGCGTGCAGCGCCGCCGTGGCCGAGCTAAGTGAAGATCCGGACGCCCTCGAGGACGCCCGGATCGTCGACTGCGTGCTTGGCTGGCCTGGCATCTGGCGCGAAATCCGCCTCGCCCGCCTCGTCGTTATCTGACGACGCTGCGGGAGGCGGCGCGAGACGACCGTCTCAGGCTCGCGAGCGGGCGATGTCTTCGTCGGTGACGCGCTCGGACGGCGGCACACGCGAGGTCTCGTTCGTCACGCGCGCGGGCTCGTGCTGAATCTGGTCCTGCAGCATGAGGACCGCGTCCATGACGGCCTCCGGACGCGGCGGGCACCCGGGGATGTAGACATCGACCGGGATGATGTGGTCGATGCCCGGCACGGTCGCGTAGTTGTCGTAGAAGCCGCCCGTCGATGCGCACACGCCGAACGCGATGACCCACTTCGGCTCGGCCATCTGCTCGTAGATGCGACGAAGGACCGGCGCGTTCTTGTGCGTGATGGTGCCGACGACCCACAGCAGGTCGGCCTGACGCGGCGAGAAGCGCGGCACCTCGGCGCCGAAGCGCGCGATGTCGTGCTTCGCGGCCGCGGTGGCCATGTACTCCATGCCGCAGCAGGCCGTGACGAACGGGTACTGGAAGAGGCTGTAACTGCGGCACCAGTTGACGAGCTCGGAGAGCTTCGTCGTGATGACCTGCTCCTCGAATCCACCAGCGAGCGGGTTCTTGGCCATGGAGACTCCGGGTTGGGGCGCCGAGCGATCCGGCGCGGGACCGGACGCTAGCATTCCGCTCCGAGTCCGGCAACGCGGATCGACAGCGAGCCCCCGCCGCTCGCCCCCCGCAAGCCCGCGCGGCGCCCCGTGGGCCAGCGCGGGCCAACGTGCGCCGAAGTGGCGCCGCCCGATCGGATGTGCTCCACTGTCGCGGAACAACGGGCGGCGGCAGGACGTTCTGCCGTCGCGAGGCAGCCAGGCCGTGACCAGGCTGCCAATCGAGGCGCGCGTCGCCGGCCAGACCGAATGGCCAGAGGCAGGCGCCATGGAACGACAGGCCGCGTCGCGAGAGCGACGGGTGAAGGGTGGCTGGACGCGATGGGATGGCAAGCGGGTGGCGTGCTAGCGGAAGGCTCCGGGCAGCGGTCGGCGGACGTGAAGGCGGCCCGATGGGGTCGGGGGCCACTGCGCGGGCTCGTGTGGACGCTCGCGCTCTCCACGGCTGGCACCGGGTGCGATGGCGGGGGCGAGGCGCCAGCTGCGGTCATCCCGCAGGTCGAGGGCGGTGAGGCGCTGCCTTCGGTGACGGGTGCTCCACGCAACGCCTCGGCCGATCCCAAGGCCGCGGCGCCCGAGCTTCCGAAGGCGGGGGGCAGCCTCGCCGCGCAGGTGGCGAGCTTTCACCGTGCGCTCGGGGCTGGCGGGGCTGCGCCGTCGGATGCACAGCCATTCCCTGACGACACCCCGTTTCGGGACGTCGTCACCACGCGCGCGGCGGCCCTCGAAGGGCGGCTCCTGTTCTTCGCCGAAGGCGGCCTGACGCCACTCGGTGAGCGCTTTCTGAGCCTTTACCGGCAAGTTGATACGCAGGGGTTCGACCCGGTGAAGCTCGACGTCCCCGGGCTCGAGGCCGCAGTGAAGGCTTGGACCGAGGCCCGCGAGGCGGCTGGGCGCGGGCTCGGCGAGGGTGCCACGCCAGCACGGAAGGCGCTCCTCGACGTCATCCTGACGACGCACGGACAGGACGAGGCCGCCATCGAGGCTGCGCTTGGCAAGGCTGGCCTCGATGAGGAGGCGGCGGAAGAGGGCCTCGAGGCGCTCCGTGGACGCTTTGCCGCGCTCGGTGACACGCGCCGCGCGGCTGCCGAGGCGATGGTCGCTGCCGACCGGGCGATGCTCGCGCGCCTCGTCCGCTACGCCTTCGAGATGCGTTTCGCGCGATGGGCCCACCCGTTCACGGCCGACAAGGACCTCGCCACCGCGCGGAAGCGGGTCGGCGGCGAGCTCGGCGCGTGGCTCGAGCGCTTCCTGAAGGCCGACGGGCTCGACCTCGACGGGCTCCTCGAGGCCGCGACGCCGCAGCACCCCGATTACCCGCGCACTGTCGAGGCCCTCGCGCGCTACCGGGGGCTTGCGGCGCGACACGCCACGCACCTCGAGCTCGGCAAGGAGGTCGAGAAGCTGCGGCGCGGCAAGTCGGGCCCCGCGGTCAGGAAGCTCGCCGAGCGGCTGAAGCAGGAGGGGTACCTCGACAGCGACATCGGCGAGAAGTTCGACGCTGCACTCGAGTCGGCCGTCCTCGCGTACCAGCAGACGCATCAGATCAAGGACTCGGGCGAGGTCGACAAGATCATGCGCCAGTCGTTGAACAGGACCTTCGCCGAGCGGGCCGCCCAGCTCGCGCTGTCCTTGCAGCGCCTGCGCGAGAGCGATCTGCACCAGGGGGAGGCCCGTTTCGGCGAGGCCCAGATGCGTATCCGCGTCAATCTGCCCGCCTTCGAGGCCACGTTCTTCACGGGCCGGGAGGAGAGTCGACGCCACCGCGTGATCATCGGGAACAACACGACCGAGGGGGATGTCCGCAGTGGAAAGCGTGGCAAGATGAACCACACTCGTCTCTTCAGCGCCGAGATGTCGACAGTCGTGCTGAATCCGACGTGGAACGTGCCGCGCCGCATCAAGGAGCAGGAGCTCGACCTGCTGCTCCTCGAGGAGCCCGACTACTACGCGAAGCACAATTTCGAGGTGAAGGTGCTGCCCGATGGCTCGGAGGTCGTCGTTCAGCAGCCCGGTACCGGTAACGCGCTCGGAGTTGTGAAGTTCCTGTTCCCCAACGACTATTCCATCTACATGCACGACACGCCGAGCAAGAACCTTTTCTCGCGCCCGGTCCGCGCCTTCTCGCATGGCTGCATGCGCACGGAGAACCCCGTCGAGCTCGCGCGCTGGCTGCTCATCGAGGTCACCGGGCGCCTCACGACCGAGAAGTTCGACGAGATTCTTGAGTCCCGCAAGGAGTCGGCCTTCGCCCTCGAGTCGAAGATCCCGATCTCGACCGACTACGTGAACACCGGCTTTGACCCCGAGGGGCGCCTCGTCTTCTACTCGGACGTCTACGGCTACGACCGCGACTGGGCCGAGGGCAAGACGCCCTACGCCGCCGACGCGGACCACCCGAATACGCTCGTCTTCAAGGCCGAGCCGTGAGCACGCCCCCGGAGGCGCCAGACGGCACCCCCGAGCGGGTGGTCCTTGAGGGGCCCCTCGGGCCGCTTGAGCTCATCATCCACGACGACGGCTCGGTGACCTTCGTCGACCTGCCGCCCGAGCTGCTCGACATCGCCCACGCGCTCAACCCCGACGACCCGCTCGTCTGCGAGCGCCGGGCGCTGCTGCCCGTCAGGACCGAGGCGGACACGCTGGCCGAGCCTGACGACGCCGCCGAGCCCTGAGCCGCGTCAGCCGAACGTCGTCGCCCGCGCGACGAGCTCGCCGTAGCGGGACAGCGCCCCGATGTCATGGATGTCCTTGCTGAAGAGCGGGACCGGGACGATGGCCTTCCGCCCGCCTGCCGCCCGCGACAGCGTGGCGAGCGCCTCGGCATCGCGCGCCACGACGACGTTCCAGGCCCGCGCGGCCGCCTCGGCCGCCTCGGCGATTCGGCGCAGCGCCTCCTGATCGCCAAGCGGCGGGGCCTCGGCCCGGATGCGATGCGCGAGGCCGTCAAGTGCTGCGTCGGGGACGCGGCTCTCGCGCACGCGGTTCACGATCATGCCGTCAAAGGGCATCCGGTTGCGCTCAAGTTGCGCGGAGAGGAAGCCAGCTTCATCGATAGCGGCCGGATCGGTCGAGGTCACGACGAGGAAGCTCACGTCGGGGCCGCGCAGGATGGCCCGTACCCGGCCAGCCCGCTCCTTGAAGCCGGCGTAGAGTTCGTGGAGCGACTGGATGAAGTCGAGCAGATTCAGCAACATGTCCGCGCCGACAAAGCGGTTCAGACCGCGGACGATGATCGTGTTGAGCTTCAGCAGGCCGAGCCCGAAACGCCCCGCGGCCTTCGCGCCCTGGACGAGCATCTTCGCTGTCTGCGAGCCCATGAAGTCCTCGAGGCGGTCGGGGGCGTCGAGGAAGTCGAGCGCGTTGGCGGTCGGGGGCGTGTCGAGGACGATGAGGTCGTAGGCCCGCTTCTCGCGCAGCTCGTAGAGCTTCTCCATCGCCATGTACTCCTGCGACCCCGCGAGCGCCGAGCTCGCCTGCACGTAGAAGGGGTTGCCGAGGATCTTGTCGCGCGTGGCGACGGTCGGCGCATGGCGGCGGATGAGGTCGTCGAAGGTCGACTTCACGTCGAGCATCATCCCGAAGAGCTGCCCCGGGCGCCCGGACGGGCCGGGGGCGAGTGGCACCCCGGCCTCCTCGAAGTGGGCCGGGTCGATCTCGACCTCGCGGTTGCCGAGTTCCTTGAGGCCGAGCGAGCTCGCGAGTCGGCGCGCAGGATCGACCGTCAGCACGAGCACCTTCAGCCCGAGACGCGCCGCGTGGACCGCGAGCGCCGCCGACGTCGTGGTCTTGCCGACGCCGCCAGGTCCGACGACGACGATGGTCTTCTTCTCGGTGAGGAGCGTCTCGAGCATCGACTCGTTCATCCCCCGGCGAGGCCGTCGTCGTCAACCACGGACTCGACCGCGGATGCGGGGGCCGAATCGTCCTCCGTCGGCCCGCGGCCGGTGACCTCGAGCGCGCGCTTGCCGATGCGCGGGTAGCCGTCGAAGTGCACCGTGTGAAGGGTCAGCCCGAGGGCAGGCGCGGTCTGTGCGGCGTCGTCTCGCCGCAGGGTCGCGAGCAGCGTGCTGATCCACTCCGGAGGCCGCCGCCCGAGCCCGACCGAAATCAGCGAGCCGGCCATGATACGCACCATGTTGCGTAGAAATGCGTTGCCGGTGATGGAGATCGTCACCAGATCATCGGCGTCGATCTCGAGCGTCACCGCGTGGATGGTGCGTCGGGTCGACTTTGCGTCGCAATGGACGCTGCGGAAGGCCGCGAAGTCATGCTCGCCGAGGAAGTGCGCGCTCGCCTGCCGCATCGCGTCGAGGTCACAGCGCGGCTGCTTCGGGCACCACGCGAAGCGGCTCGCGAGGGCCCGTCGCGGGCCGAGCTGCACGCGGTAGAGGTAGGTCGTCGCGAGCGCCACGTCGCGCGGGCGCACGCCGAGCGGCAGGGCTCCGATCGCGGTCACCGAGATGTCGTGCGGGAGCCGCGCGTTGAGCCCGCGCAGGAGACCGTGCTCGGGGATGGCCTTCGTCGTCTCGAAGCTCACCGGCATCGCGCGGGCGTGCACCCCCGCATCGGTCCGCGAGCTCGCCCAGGCCTCGACCGAATGGCCGACGATGCCCTCGATGGACTGCACGAGCTCGCCCTGCACGGTCCGCTTTCCAGGCTGGTACTGCCAACCCGAGAAACCCGTCCCGTCGTACTGCAGGGTCAGGAGGATGTTGCGGGGCGACGCCTCGGCCATCGTGCGCGGTCTCCGTCGGGGGCCTCGCCGCTCAGAACTCGAAGGCGAGACCGAAGGAGAGCGCGTCGTCACTCAGCACGAGCGAACGACCGCCGCCGAAGTCGTCCAGCACGTTATGGCTGAACTCTGCGAAGATGTAGGTGTTTCGTACGTCGGCCTCGTCGCGCATGCTCGCCGCCATGCCAGGCGCCAGCACGTCGAGGAGGAACATGAGCCCGCCCGCGGCGTGCCAGCCGAAGGTCAGGCCCGAGCCGCGCCGCGAGGCGCCCCCTGCACCGACCGCGCTCGAGATGTCGTCGTTCGCGTCGGTCGCCCACCACAGCCCCGCCGAGAGCCCGGCCTTGCCGTACGGCACGAGGGGAAACCCGTAACGGGCTGTGGCCCAGTCGAAGCGGTAGACGAGCGACAGCGAGAGGGGCATGAGGTTGAAGCCGACCTCGTCCTCGGTCGCCTCGCCGTCGCCGTCGCGCGCGTAGCCATCGACCCAGCCGTAGCCCCCGCCGAGACCGACCGCGACGGTCCCGAAGCCGTTCCACAGCTGCCAGTCGAAGTGCCCCCGCAGGAGCGTCAGCTGCTTGCCGCCGAAGACATCGGCCCATGGGGTCTTGTCCGCGTCTCCGAAGGTCGAGTCGACTGCGGGCCCGTAGTTGCCCCCGTGCAGCTCGAACATGCGGCCAGGGCCCTCCTGCGGTTTCGCCGCCGCGGCTCCGCCCGAGGTCAACGCCAACGCGGCCGTCCCAGCGGCCAGACCGGTCCTTGCGAGGCTCATCATCAGCGGACGCATCACGACGGCTCCTTGGCGAGGTGCGGGCGTGTCGCACCAAGGCGTCGCCGCGCGAGGATGAAGGCCGCGGTCAGGGCGAGCCCGACAGCGAAGGCGCCAGGCGCGCCGAGCGTCAGCACGAGCCACGCGCACCAGACGACGGGCGCCAGGATCACGCGCACCGCGGCGCGAAGGGTCGGCTCGTCCGCGATCCAGGCTGCGGCGAAGCGCCCGTAGCGGTAGTACGACTCGACGAAGGCGCGACCTGTCGCGGTGGTGCCAAGGACATCGTCCCGAAAGGCCCGCAGGATGTCGAGGTGCTCGTGCATCGCCGTCCCGTGCGCAACGGTCGCAATGAAGCAGAAGTTGCCCGGCTCGTCGCCGCCAGCCGCGACATAGCCCTCCCAGAAGTCGAGGGTCTCCTCGGGGACCGCGGTCAGCATGTTCGACAGCGGCGAGGCGTTGTCCGCGTCATCGACCGCGACGACGCCGACATGGTAGGTCCGGCCGTTCTCGAGCGCGCTGTCGATGTCGTAGGACGTCGCGCCGATGTCGTCGGCGGAGGAGACCGCGTCCAGATCGTCGTCGCCGAACGCCACGTCGTCCCAGTAGACCGTGTAGGTGGTCGCGCTCGCGTCGTTGACCTCGTCGCTCCAGCCCAGCGCGATCCGCTCGTCCCCACCTGTCGCCTCGTCGAGTGTCGGCGCGGACGGCGGCTCGAGGTCGGTGAGGACGTCCACGGTCTCGTACTTCACGGACGCGAGCGTCGGCTCCTCGAGGATGAGGTACAGCTTCGCCGTGCCTTCCGTGTCTGCGTCGCAGTCGCTGCCGATGAGGCTCGCGAAGTCGACGCGCAGCGAGATCGAGGTCTCCGTGAGCTCGCGCTGCGCGGCGGGCACGAAGCACGACCCGTCGGTCGCCTCGGGGTTCGCGTTGGTCGTCGCGCACGTCTTGCCAGGCGGGGCGTAGGCCACCGCGTATTGCCAGTTGCCAGCGGGCAGCGGGCTCACGCGGAAGGTCACCGTCGCCTCGCCGCCACGATAGCGCTCGCAGTCGTCGACGTTGATGACGTGCGTTGTCGCGTTCACGGTCACGCCGAGGCGGTCGGAGAGCTGCCCCTCGAGGGCGCCCTCGCCCTCGATGCCGACGAAGGCGTAGTTCGGGATTTCCGCGCGGGCCGCGGGCGCTGCAGCGAGGAGCGCGAGGGCGCCGAGGGTCATGAACGGACGGAGCGTCTTCATGTCGGACTCGCTAGGCAAGAATCATGCCAGGTTTCGGGTGTTGAATTCACAGGGTTTCTTGGCGGACCGTCGCCGGCCAATGTGCCAGCGTGACAGCAGCGTGTGACACAGTGGCACAGTGGCACGGCGTGTCACGCGAACATGTCACTTTGGCACGTCAGTCGGAGGCCTCCGCGAGCCAGCGCGCGATGATGGTCTCGCAGGCGGCCGCGGTCCGGTGCAGTGGGTCCGCCATCACGACGACGCGCAGCGCCCCGTCTGCTCCGAGGCTCGGTGAGCTGACCCGGACCGCGTCGCTGTCGAGGGCGTCCCGGAGCCCTGCGGCGCCTCTCGCGCCATCCTCGGCTGCGGTCGGGGCGGGTCGCCCTGTCGGGGCCGCGTCGCTGTCGTCGTCGTCCTCGAGGTCCACGTCATCGAGGTCGCGCAGCGCGGCGGCCGCCTCGACGTCGGGGTGGGCGAGGAGGGCGGCCTCGGCGCGTGCGAGCGACGGTGTCTCGCGGAATCGCACGGTCAGGACCGCGGCGAGACCGGAGAAGGCCGACACGAGGACTGGCACGATGCCGATCGGGACCGATGCGAGGGCGGGCAGCAGCGCCAGCAGCTCGTCGGCGGCTGTCCCCTCGGCGAGCAGGGCCTCATCCTGCGCGGGGGCCACGGCGCTGAACGCGAGCGCGGCCGGGAAGGGTGCCGGGTCGAGGACGGGCTGGTAGTTCAGCAGCGCGACGGCCTGGGACGACAGCGCCTGGACCCCGCGACGCCCCGCGGCGGCCGCCGAGCGGAGGACCACCGCGTCGACGGTCACGACGGGCGGCAGGAGTCCGACGCCTGGCGCCGCGGCCGCCGTCAGCGCCTCGAGCACGGGCGCGAGCGTCGAGGCGATGTCGCCAGGGAGGGCGATGACGGTCTCGTCCGCGAGGTCGCCGCAGCTGGCCAGTCTCGGCCAGCGCAGCCGAGCGGGCCCTGCGAGGCCGGACGCCACGGGGGTCCGTGCGAGCCCTCCGGAGGCGTCGACCACCCGGACACCCGCCTTCACGAGTCGCGGCCCCTCGCGACGTGCGACGATGGCGGGGCAGGCGAGGGCGGCGATGTCGACCTTCGACGGGTCGACTGCGCCGGGCGCCACGACCGGGAGGCTCGCGCCGCGCCAGGTCACGGAGGCCCCCGCCGAGCCTGTCCCGGCCACCGGGATGAAGCGACCGATGGCGTCCTGGTCGACCTCGAGCGCGGCCTGGAGCTCGCGGCCGAGGGCCCCGGTGATGCCGAAGAGGGCGACGTTCTCGGCGGGGGCTTCGTGCTGTCCCATGGGCTCGCTCGTTGGAGAGGGTCGGATGCGGCCTGCCCTCTGTTCCCGGCGTGGCGAGGGTGCTACGCTAGTCGATGGAGGCAAGGCCGGAGGCGGACGATGAAGAACCTGATGGCCCACGTCAAGCTCGCCTGGCTCGCGCTCGTGAACCGGATCGGGCCGGGGCGCCCCGCGGCGATGCGACGGCTCGGCCTCGCCCTGCATACGGAGGGGCGTGACGCGGAGGCGTGGGTCCACCTCGCGGAGGCGGCCGTCCTCGAGCCCGACCACGCGCACGGACATTACGCCCTCGGCTCGGTGCTCGCGGCCCTCGGCCTGCCGAACGAGGCGCGCGTCGCCTTCGTCCGGGCGCGTCGCCTCGACCCCGGTCAGCCCGACTATGCGTTCGCACTCGGCAACGCATGGTTCGAGGCGCGCGAGATCGCGCTTGCGGTGCACGCCTACGAGGTCGCGGTTGCGCTCCGTCCTGACCATTCGCGGGCCTGGTTCAACCTTGGGCACGCCCTCAAGGAGAAGGGACACCTCAAGGCCGCCGCGACCGCCTTCCGCCGTGCGGTTCAGGTCGACACGACCTTCTACAAGGCGCGGTTCATGCTCGGCTACGTGCTCGCGCTGCTCGACCTGAACACCGAGGCAATTTCCCAGTATCGCCAGACGCTCGCCGACGCGCCCGATTACCTGAAGGCGTATTACAACCTCGGTAACTGCTACCTCAAGTGTGGCAGGCTCCACGAGGCGCTCGAGGCCTATGCGGCGATCCTCGAGCGCGATCCGCGGCACGCCCGCGCGACCTTTGCGGTCGGACAGGTCCTCGCGCGGCAGGGGGAAGTCTCCGAGGCGCTCGCGCGCTTCCAGCGGGCGCTCGAGCTCCGTCCCGACTTCGCCGAATGCCACCTCGCGTGCGGTCGCGCCTGTGAGAGCGCGGGGCGGCTGCGCGAGGCGCTGCATCACTACCGGGCCTACCTCAACGACCCCACGGCCGAGGATCCGCGCGGCGAGCTCGCGCGCCACGTCGCGACCCTCGAGCCGCGGCTGATGCGCCCCACGGCAGAAATGCCGCGACCGCAGGCGGTCGGCGTTGACGAACCGCGTCCGGTCGCGCAACGTCCGTCCCACGGATGAGCGATCCTGCCCCCGAGACCGTCACGACGAACCCGGAACACGCAGTCAGCCCGAGCGACGCCGGTCGTCGGCTCGTCGTCGGCATCGCGG
>SYAK01000070.1 GCA_005788935.1 Pseudomonadota bacterium | reverse complement strand
GCGGGTCCGCACGGGCGCACCGTGCCACAGCTCGGGCCGCGCGTCAGCCAGCGCGTCAACGGGGCGTTCACGCGTGGCCGTGCCCCTCCGCCGCGTCAGCGCTGTCCGGGCGCATCGCGTTGCCGTGAATCGCGCCGCCGCGTCTTCCCGTCTGGGCATGTCGGTGCTATGCAAGCCGTGCCGTGAGCGCCGGAGGTTCGGTGTCTCACGGACCCGTCAACGTTGACCGGAGCCTCGCCATGTCGTCCAGCCGCAGCCCCTTGCGTCTCCTGCTCCCCGCTCTCGCGGCCGTCCTGACGCTCGCCCCTCCGACCCCTGGACGGGCTGGCGAGGAGGTGACGCTCGTGCCCGAGGACGAGCTGCCGGTCGCGTGCCCGGCGCCCGAGGAGCTGAAGGCCGCCGCAGGGCTCTGCAAGGCCACCGCACGCGAGGCTCTCGCAGCCTGCGACGAGCCACTTGGTGAGGCGCGCGCGGACTGCGGCGAGAAGCGCGCGAGCTGCCTCGAGGGTGAGCAGGTCCTGGCGTCGGTTGGGATGGCCTCGGGTCCCTACGGCATGACCTGCGGCGACCATTTTAACGAATGCATCGCCTCGCCCCAGTCCACGCACCGCGACTGCAAGGCTGCCGCGAAGGCCGTCGAGGCGGACTGCCTCGCCGACGCGAAGCAGGTCGCCGACAGCTGCAAGACGCAGACGACGCTGCGCGCGAAGGGGAAGACGCTCGACGAGATCACGGCGGCGGTCTGCGCCATCGACAAGAAGGCGGTCAAGGACGCCTGCAGCCGGAAGGTCAAGGTCGCTCAGGCCGCGTGCCGCGCCTCCTACGCGGACAGCGCCGGGAGCTGCCAGCGCGAGATGCGCAGCTGCCTGCCCGGGCAGGCGATGTATCGAGACTCCTATGGCGAAATCGGCCGCAACGCTGACTGCGGCGGCAACCACCGGGACTGCGTCGCCTCGGCGCGAGACAGCCAGAAGAGCTGCCTCGAGGAGATCGACGTGACCTGCGAGGGCGCGGTCGAGAACTTCACCTGCCCCTGAGCGAGCAAGTTCATTCTTTCGGACACGACCCCCGCGAACTCCAGCGAAGTAGCAAGTTCATATTTTCGGACCCGAGCCCCAACGGATCAGGGCGCGATGAGCGGGGCGAGGCGAGGGCGGGCAGGCTCTCGCAGGGAGCCGAGGCAGGTGAGGGGCACGGGGGCGTCGCCGTGCCACAGCTGCAGGACGCCTTGGCTCGTCGCGACCGCGCCGCTCGGCAGCAGGGCGAGGACCTCGGGGCGGCCGTCGCAGGCCCATCTGGCCCACCGGCGGGTCACGTCGCCTGAGAGCTCGACCCAGCCGTGGTAGGGGATGGCCGAGGTCGCGCCGACAGACCAGCTCCGGACCGCCAGACGCCGCAGGAGCGCCGCCATCGTCGGGCGCTTGAGACCAGCGCGGGGGCCGAAGCCGCGCCAGGCGATGAGGCGGCCGTCCGAGCCCCGCCACAGCGCGAGGTCGCCCGCGTGGGACCACGACAGCACGCGCCCTCCCTCGAGCCGGACGCACCCGGACACGAAACCGCGATGCCGCGGCATCGTCGCGAGCAGCTGCCCCGAAGCCGTGTCCCACAGGCGCAGCGCCCCGTCCACGACCTTCGAGGTGACGAAGTGCCCGCGCGGCCTGTCGCACCAGGTGACGACGCGGCCAGGTGCCACCTCCATCACGCCGCCGACCTCGCCCTCGTGGCCTCCAAGGACGTGCAGGAGCCGCCCCGCGTCGGGGGCCCAGACGCGCACGCCCGCGTCCTTGGCCCAGCTGACCCAGGCGCCCGTCGTCAGCGCGAGCACGCCGCGGACCTCGTTCTCGCCAAAGAGGCCGTCCGCGTCGGCCGCGTCCGGGTGCCCCTCCAGCTTGCAGACCCGCTTGAGCCGGTCCGGCTTTGACGGGTCACGGGCGAGATCGAAGACCTCGATCGACCGGTCCGCGTCGCTGCGGAGCGCCACCCGCCCCGCTCCGAGCGGGCCGAGGAGCTGACGCCACGCGTCCTTGCGGCGGCTCGGCGCTGGCTGCCGCAGCGGGGCCCCGGGCTCACCGCTCCAAAAGCCGGGAGGACCCTCCAAAACGCTCAACACGCAAATCGTGCCGCACGGGAGGACAACACCCCCCTCGTGATGTTGCGCCACGAAGCCGTCCGGCAGCCTCACGGAGGCGACAGGCGCCGCGTCCCCGACGCGCAGGAGCCGCACCTCGCCACGGCCGACGATGAAGCAGCTCGCGTCATCGCGCCAGACGCCTCGCGTCCCGCGGTCGAGCGTGTCCCAGGCGCCCAGCTCGCGCCCGGTGGCGACGTCGAGCACGCGGACCCGGTCTCCGATGACGAGCAGCGACCGGCGATCGGGCGACAAGCCCGTCACCTTGCCCGACAGCGGGACCCGCCGCGCCATCGCGCCGTCGTCCGCTCTCCAGTGGATGAGCTCCGACGCGGACCATGTGACGAGGCCTCCGCCCGGCAAGCGCGCGCGTCCATCCTCGGAGGTCTCGTGGCGGTGGGACATGCCGCCGCGCCGCAGGAAAGAGGCCGGCGCCTTGTCGGCGAACCATCCGCCTCGCCCGAGCTTCCCGTTGCCCGCGGCGTGGGACCACTCGGCCGCGCGAGCTGGCCATCTGTCGAAGAGCTGCGCCGTGAATCCGGGGACTTCGGTCTCTGCGCCAGCCGCCGGAGCGAGCGACGCCACGAAGCGGGCCGCCGTGCCCCAGCGCCGCAGCGACCCGTCCTCGGCCCACGACACGAGCTGTCCGGCCGGCGTCACGAGTGCGCCTTTGACCTTTCCGACGTGTCCCGAGAGCGTCGCGGTGACGGCCGCCTCCGCGAGGCTGACGACGTACAGCGTGGCCCCGTGCCAGAGCACGCCGTGGTCCGGGCCGAAGGCGGTCCCGCCAGCTGGGAGGCTCACGCGGGGCCCACCGGCGGGCCAGCCTGAGAGCGGCCTCGGGGGCGCCCCGGTCCGCTGATGAAGGGCGACGCCGCTATCCTTCGACCACGCGACGAAGGCCGTCTCCCCGACGACCGCGGCCCCGGCGTCTCTCCCGCGCGGCCCGAGCGCTGCACAGGCAGGTCCCCCCGAGGCCGTGAGGTCGACCCGCACGGGTCCGCCGATCACCCCACGCACGAGCACGCCCGCGTCCCCGAGGTCTGCCACGTCGAGGTCATCCCCGGCCTCCTTCGGCCAGCCCCGTACCTCCGCGCCGGGATCCTCGCCGGTGGCGGCCCACACCCTCGCGCCGCGCGCCGACCACGCCAACCAGCGCTCGCCCCGCAGAGGCGCCACGCCGAGCACCTCGGCGCGCCCGAGCGACAGCCGCGCGAGGACCGCCCCGTCCGGCAGGGAGGTGCGCTGGATCGCGCCGTCTTCTCCCCACGAGAGCAGCGAGCCGTCCGAGAGCACCTGAGCTCTTTTGACGACGCCGCCATGGACCTTGAAGGTCGCCGAAGATTCGCCGCGCGCGAGGTCCCAGACGCGGACCATCCCGTCCTGGTGTCCGCTCAGGACCAGCCCGGGGCGAAGCTCGCCGAGCCAGGTGGCTCGCTTGCTGGCGTCGGCCTTGGCAGTGCGCCCCGTCACCTTCGAGACGACCCTTCCGAACCACCCGGGCGCCGAAGCGGACGCGAGGGACCGAACGGACCCGTCGAGCGCCACCAGCTTGAGCCGGTCCGGCTCCGGGCCGAGGACATCGGTCATCAGGACCTGCCCGTCCGAGAGCGGCGCCTCGAGGTGGAACATCGTGCTGTCATGGACGTGGTCGTCGATCGTGAGGACCGCGTCGTCATCCATCGCGAGGTAGTGCCCGTGCGCCTCGGCCAGGCTGTCGTGCTGGAACACCCGCACGCGCCCGCCTGCCAGCAGCTGCGCGCGGTCCATCACCTCCGGGAGCGGCCCGATGGTGCGCAGGCACTCGCCCGAGGCGAGGTCCCAGATCCGGACGGTCTGGTCCTCGGAGCACGACAGCAGCCGGCGCGGGTCGAGGGCGAGCGCCACAGTCACCGCCGCGGAGTGGCCGTCGAAGACGCGCTCGGCCCCGGCCGTCGGCTCCGGTGAGGCCGCTGAGGGTTCGTTGGCGGCCCCTGTGCGGCCGGGCGCGACCTCTGGCAGCTCGACGCGTCGGAGCCAGGTCCAGTTGCAGTGGCCCTCGTCGAGCCAGCCCTCGGCGGCGAGGCGCACGCGCGACCCCGGTGGCTCCTCACAGGCGGTCTGCAGCAGGATCCGCTCGGCTGGCCACGCCGGAGCGCCGCGCCGCCACAGATGGACCTTCGCGCGCACGAAGTCGCGCCAGCTCCGGAGGGCGGGGGAGGTCGCCGCGCGCGAGGCCGCCGCCGCCTCGTAGTCGAGCGCCATCGCGGAGAGCGTCTGCGTCGGCAGCGCCCGGAGCCGCGCCTGCGCCCAGTCGAAGCGGGTCAGGTTGGCCTCCGCGTCCAGCGGGCGCCCGACCTTCAGCTGGTGGGCGACCCCGTGCCTCAGCACGTACCGCGACAGCGGCCCGTCCTCGGGCACGAGCCGGTCCCAGCCGCGCGCGGCCTCCGCGACGACCGCGTGGGCGCGGGCGATGGTGTCCTTCCGGTAGCGCATGCGAGACTCCTTTGCCGACGGCGGCCTCGACCGTACTTCGATGACATATGACACACATGCCGAGAATCGTCAACCTGCCCAGCGTCGTTCGCGGTGATTCGGGGTCGGGTTGGCTTGCGTAAACCGTTCACGAAGATATGCAAAATATTGGTTGCAGGCATTCTGTCGGCGCGGGGGTGGTGACAATCCACCATGTCATGGTGGATTATCCGCCGTGGCATGGCGGATTGTCAGCCTCAAGCTCACCGAGCTCGCTTTGCCTTCCGCCTCGAGCCCTACGCCGTCTACCGAACGAAGCGCCCCATCCGCACGCCCAAGCTCCACTGGGTCGACACCGGCCTCGTGCTACATCTCGGCGGAGGCGAGCCGACTGGCGCCCACCTCGAGGCCCTCGTGCGGGGGCGCTTGCAGTGGACCGCCAACCGACGTCCATGGTAGCCCACGCAACATGTCGCACGGACGCAGTATTCGCATCTATCTGGCCGATGGCTCCGCGGCGGGGATTCGCCACGCGGAGATCGTCAACTGGACCGGACAGGCCATCGTGTGTCCGCGCGTCCGGCTCGCCGAGCTCGCGGATTGGGAGGAGGCGCAGCGCCCTGGCGTGTATCTGCTCGTCGGCGACGACCCCGAGGGCGCGAGACCGCTCCTGTACGTCGGGGAGGCCGAGCACGTCCTCGTTCGCCTCCGTCAGCACATGGCCGACGTGCGCAGGGACTTCTGGGATCAGGTCGTCCTGTTCACGAGCAAGGACGCGAACCTCACCAAGGCCCACGTCAAGTACCTCGAGTCGAGACTTGTCGAGCTGGCCCGTGACGTCGACCGCTCGACCCTCTTCAACGGCAACACGCCACCGCGACCGTCCTTGCCTCGGCCCGACCGCGACGCGATGGAGGAGTTCCTGAGCGAGGCGCGGCTGCTCCTCGCGGCGCTCGGCTTCACCGCATTTCAGCCGCTCGCCCGGCGGGCCGCCGAGAGCGCGGAGGGGCCGAGTGGTCCGCTCGCGCACGTCGAGCTGCGGCTGGTCGTGCCCGGGCGCCAGACCGACGCGCGCGGTCATCAGACGGATGAGGGGTTTGTGGTCCGCGCCGGCTCGCGGGGCGATACCACCGTCCGCGACTCCCTCCAGAAGGGCTGGCGGGCCAGGCGCGAGGAGCTGCTCGCGGATGGTTCGCTGCGCGTCACGGCCTCGGGCCTGGAGTTCGCACGTGACGTGCTCTTCCCCTCGTCGAGCGCGGCGGCCTCCGTCACCCTCGGTGGCGTATGGGGCGGGCGCACTGGCTGGAAGACAGCGGACGGTCGGACCCTCGCCGACCTCGAGGACGCGCTCGCCGGAGCCCCAGCCGACAGCGCTGACTGAGCGCGAGTCATCACCTCCTCGGGACATCGCGCCGGCATGTTCATGTCTCCGGGCACGACCCGCGCGAGAGGGCGACGTTGCGGAGACCAAGTTCATATTTTTGGACACGACCCCTAAAGGGCGTGAGACGAACGGGTGGGCTCAGGCCGAGGCGACGCGGGTCAGGAGCTCTGGCAGGAGCTCGGGCTCGAGGAGGCCGTCCTCGCGGGCGCGGGCCGCGACGTCCTCGGCGAGGAGGGCGCGGGCGGGCGGGAGGCGGTTGCGGAAGGCCTCCCACTTGCGTCCGGGGTTGTCGTCGCGCCTGGCGGGGTGGGTGTGGTGCTCGGGCAGCGGGTCGGGCGGGGCGGGAG
>SYAK01000069.1 GCA_005788935.1 Pseudomonadota bacterium | reverse complement strand
TAATTCTGGATGCTTTCAGACACCGTCGGCTTCGATGGCCGCGATGCTCGAGTCCGCGGACACCAATCGGCAAGTTGCCGCCTAAAATCGTGACTTCGAGCGCGATGTGCGAAGCCAAAGCGGCCTAGTCCCCCGATTCGTTCATGCCGAGAGCCGGTAGTGCTCCGCGATTGCGCGTCGCAGCGCTGAGGGGCGGAACGCCTGTCGACCAAAGGTCGCGCCGAGGGCCGCGAGGATGGCGGGCCAGCTCGCGTGGTCGTCGGGGAAGGCGTCGAGGAAGCGCTGAACGTCTGCTAGCACCCGCGAAGGGAGCACGACCGGGTCGCCGGAGATGATCGCCGCGAGCCGGAAGACGTCGTTGCGGTGCTTGTCGATGTCGCGCTGGTCGACCCGCGCTCCGGCGGACCGCCGCTCCACGAGGTCGAGCCACGCGCGGGCCTTGAGCGGCACGAGGACCGAGGTCGTCGCGACAGGCAGACCATCGAGCAGCACCGCGTGGTCCTGCAGCGTCCGGTAGTAGTCATCATCGAGCAGGATGGCCGAGAGACTCGCCGCGTCGGTGGTTGCAAGCGGCACGGCCGTCTGCCCCGCGCGGAGCTCGAGCCCCTCGGGCTTGCGACTGAACAGCTCGATCATGAACGGGAAGTCGGCCCGGGTCGGCGCAGAGAAGCGGTGCAGCTCCGGCGTCCCGTCAAGACGCTCGCGCGTCTCGTAGCCGCCGTCCTCGATGAAATCCCGGAAGGCCTCGAGGAAATCCTCCCCGAGCACCTCGACGACGATGACGATGTCGAGGTCCTTGGTGGCTCGGAACGTCAGGGCCTGACGCGAGAACCAGGCGTGGCAGGCGGCGCCGCCGATGAGAACGAAGCCCCCGCCACGACTGGCGAAGCGGCGCCTGAAGAGGTCCAGTCCCTTCACCATGGGAGCCTCTCCAGCAGGTCGTCGAGCGCGGCCTGCACGCGCTCGTCCGGCGAGTCCCGAAGCGACAGATAGAGTGACAGGGCATCCACCCGCCCGTCTCGGGCGAGCAGCTCGGGGGCGTGACGCCAGACCTCGAGTCGGGCGTCTGCCACGTCCTCGAAGGCCGCGCGGTCGAATCGCCCCACAGCCGCCTTGCCAGTCGCGACCGTCAGGACAGGGCCATCCGCGAGGTCCGTGAGGTCGCTCAAGGCGGACAGACCCGCGCGCAGAGCCCCCGAGAGCGCCATCGCACGCGCATCATGCGCCGAGATGCTGGCCAACTCCGAACGCATGACAGGCGATGACAGTCGCGGCAGCGCCCGCTCCCAAAGCGCTCGACCCTCGGCCTCGAAGGCGAGCCGCAGCGCGCGCCCCACACGACGCACCGCGCACAACCCGGCCGCCTCGAGCTCGTCCTTGGCCTTCGTCAGCATCATCGGCGTGTAGCCGAGCAGGCCCGCCGCCTCGGCGAGCAACAACCCGTCCATCCGCTGCCTCTGGAGGTGCGTCAGGACGACGAGCTGCGCGACGTTCCCGAGCGCCGCCTGGCGGGGCACGACGGGGGGCCGCATCCGCTCTCGCAGGTCCACGAGCAGCATCGGCAGGAAGAGCTGATGACCTGGCACGATGAACGGCACCCGCGCCGCGACGAGCCTCGCCCGCGTGGGAGAGGTCAGCCCCTGCAGGACGAGCGCGACAGGCCCCTCGACCACGTCCGAAATCGCGGCGAGGTGCGCCGCATATCCCGCTGGCGTCGACGGCTCCACCCCGTCCGACTCCACCGCGAGCACCAGCGGATGGTCGAAGAGGCGGACCGCCTCGAGGCGATACCGGCCGCGCAGGACGAGCGGCAGGCGCTGCTCGGCCGCCTCTTGACGACCCAGCGCTGACGTCGGCTCGCCGGTGACGGTCGCCAGGTAGCTCTTCAGGTCCGAAGCAGCGGAGGCCATGACCATAGACTCGCCGATGAACGATTAGATGCCAAGGTTTATCGTCCGCCGACAGTCGATCGTCCGTCGCGCCAGCCCGCAGACTCGGAAGGTGACCACCCAAACCCCTCGCAGCTCGCTCCGGCGAAGCCGCTCCCAAGCCCCCCAGAATCGTCCGAGAGACCCAAAGACTCTCAGCCGCTGGCGTCCCAGCCCAGAGCGTCCCAGCCCAGAGCGCTAACCAAAGGCTCTGTCCAGTCAACCGGGCTGGCCGGTTCTGGGGGCGTCTCGGAGGCTCTGAAGACGGTTCTCGAGGTCCAAAACGTCCAGAACGTGCAGAGAATCGGTCTCCAGCCGAGACGCGCCGGAGCCCCCCCAGAGCCACGCCATCAGACCCGCCGCTCAGACGAAGCGCGCAACCCCGCGTTCTCATGGCCAGAAACGGCGAAAGCCCCGGTGGGGTGACCACCGAGGCTTCCAGTCTACCGCCTGTCCGCGCGGGGCGGTACAGGGAGTGGCCCCTCCCCCACGCGGGGGCTGTGGCGTGCCAAAGAGTGCCCCTGCTCTTTCGGCCTTCGGCATCTCGTGCGGGCCTCTTTGGCATGACTGGCATGACTCGTGAGAATCCTACGGCACATGACGCGCTACCGCCTGCGATGAGGCATGCCCAAGGCCTCGCCTGAATGCACCACAAGTACCTCGGTCTCTCAGACTTCCAGTCTGTGAGTCCAGCGGTCGATACCTTC
>SYAK01000068.1 GCA_005788935.1 Pseudomonadota bacterium | reverse complement strand
GCTCGATGGGGACCTGCGCGCGGTGCGGCCCATGGAGGCGGCTCTCGACGAGGTGGCGGCCGCCGTCGTCGCGGGCTGTGAGGGCGCCCCGCTGTCGGCCGCGGACATCTTCGCGCAGGGGTGCCCGCCGTTGCATCGCCCAGGGTCCGAGCCGCGCCTGATGCGCTACGCGCGGCGTGACGCCCGCATTCGTCGAGGTCGCGCCTGGCATCCGGTCCTCGGCCGCGCCCTCGCGGCGACCCCGTCCGCGGTCGACCGCTCCCTCGATACGCCGCAACCCCGCACCTGGCTGCTGGCCGTCGTCGAGGCGGCCGAGCTCGAGGCCCGCGCCGGGCGGGTCACCTGGGAGGCCTACGGCTATCTCGGCTGGATGCTCGCCGCGGCGGCCCTCTGGACCGAAGGGGCCGCGACGTCTGCGGCCGAGCGCTGGCTCGAGCGTGTCGCGCGTCGCACCCTGCCGCCCGACCCGACCACGTGGGGCCGCTTCGAGCTCGTCTGGAATCCGCACCTTCAGCGTATCCCGATGCCCTTCGACGCGACGTGGGATGAGGCCTTCGCCCGGGGCCCCGAGCCAGCCGAGGCACCGGCCCGCTTCAAGCCGCGCGCGGCGCACGCCATCTGGTACGCCCTCGTCGGCGCGGGGCGCACAGGGCCGGTCTACCTGCCGCTCACGCCCCGCTGGGCCGCACTCATCGCGCGCCTGAAGCGCGTCGCGCGCCTCGACGAGGTCGCCTCCGAGTCAGGCTTCGACCCGGGCTTCCTCGCGGAGGCGCTCGCGGCCGACGCGGTCCTCCTGGTCGAGCGACCGCGCCTCGACCTTCCCGAGCGGGTGATCGACGTGCTCGAGCTCGCGATGCAGGCGGCGGCCTCGGTCGAGCAGCGGCGCGAACCCGAGGGCCCGTGGAACGAGCCCGAGATGGCAGCCGCCTATGCAGAGTTCTGCGATCGTTACGGCCTCTACCGGGACACCTCCGAGGCGTTGTGCGAGGTCGCGGAGGTCGCGGCCGAGGCCCGTGTGGCGGAGCTCGGCTTCGGGACTGGCGAGACGACGCGCGCCATCCTGCGCCGCCTCGGGCCCGCGGGGCGCGTCTTCGCGGTCGACCCGGCGCTGCACCTGTTCGACGGCATCATGCAGCGGGTGACAGACCCACGGGCGCGCTTCATCCCCGGGTCCGCACGCGCCTTGTTGCACGTCGCGGTGACTGATTGTCATTTTGACAATGTGATTGCCAATTCGACACTGGTGCTCATCGAGGATTTGGCCGACGCGCTCGCGCATTGCCACGCGATGCTGCGCCCGGGCGGGCGTCTTGCCTTCTCGCTGCAGGCCGAGCTGCTCGGCGACACCGATCACCTGACGCGCCCCGAACAGCTTGAGGCGGTCATGGCGCTTGAGGCCGCGCGCGAGGCCCTCGGGATCGGGCGTCCCGAGGCGCTCGCGGCGGGTCCGGGTCAGGCGCTTGGCTCGCATGGGGCGCTGACGGACATGCTCGCGCGCTGTGGTTTCACCGGCGTGCGCCTCGTCCGGTACGTGCGTCCGTGGCGCGCCGAGGAGTACTTCGCGTGGCTCGACCTGCCGGTCGTGCGGCGCGGCATGGTGGCTGCGGCGGACGCCGCGCGGGCGGCCGAGCTCATCGCGCGGGCGCGTGCAGGGGTGCCGGAAGGGCTCGCGCTCGAGACGGCCTGGTGGCTCGTGACGGCGGAGCGCCCGCTCGGACCGGAGGAGGTTGAGGCATGATCGTCGGGTTGACCGGGAAGTTCGCGGCTGGCAAGGGCACCGTCGCCGAGTTACTGAAGGAAAGGGGATTCGTCTATCACTCGTTGTCGGATGTTCTGCGCGACGAGCTGCGGGCGCGTGGGACGCCCGAGAGCCGCGAGAGCCTGCTGGCGCTGGGCAACGAGCTGCGCGCGGCGGACGGGCCCGCAGCACTCGCGATCCGTATCCAGGCGAAGCTGCGGGACGGGCGTCGCCACATCGTCGACTCCATCCGTACGCCCGCCGAGGTGGAGGTTCTGCGCCAGCTGCCCGGCTTCTTCCTGCTCGGGGTCGACGCGGACCCGCAGGTGCGCTTCCGGCGGCTTCGCGCGCGGGCGAGGGTCGGCGACCCCGAGACCTTCGAGCACTTCGCGGCCCTCGAGGCGCGCGAGTCGGCCTCCTCGAACCCGGCGTCCCAGCAGCTGCATGCGACCTGGGCGCTCGCGGACGAGATCGTCGACAACGGCGGTACCGTCGAGACGTTGCACGCGTCCGTCGAGGCCGTGCTCGCCCGACGCGCCTGATTTTCCCGCGCGTCATTTGATTCACGCGGCGCCCGCTGGCATCGTCCGCCCGTCGAGGTGCGGCCGGGACCTGCCGCTGGGCGCATCCGACGGTTCAGCCCGCAGGAGGCCTGGATGGACGCCGCTCCGCACGAGTCCCGCTCCGAGATGTCGGAGCTTCCGCAGGCCATGGCGCGCGCCTTCGACGCCGTCGGCCTCGTCGGAGGGGCGCTCCGCGCCGACCTCGCTCGCGATCTTCGCAGCAAGGTCCTGATGCGACGCGGGCTCGACGTGGTCGAGGTCGTCGGCGCGGCGGGCAGTGGGCGGCACCTGTGCGTCGAGGCCGCCCACGCGGTCGCCCGCGGAATGCACGGACGGCGGGAGGTGATGGTTCGCGTCGACGACACCGAGGAGCTCTCGCGCGCCTGCGAGGCGGCTGCGGGTGGGACCATCGTCCTCGAAGGTTTCGACCGCCTCGCGCCCGGCTCGCGCGCGGCCGCGCTGAAGGTCCTGCGGCAGCGGCCCGCCGACACCCTGGCCTTCGCGTTGTCCGAGGGGCGCGCCAGCGATTTCCGGGATCCGTCGCTTCCCCCCGCCGTCATCCGCCTCAAGCCGCTCCACGAGCGCGAGCAGGACCTGTGGGAGCTCATCGACCACTTCTTCGCCGGGCTCGCGGACGAGGTGTCTCTTGGCGGGTGCCTCGGGTTCTCGCGTCAGGCCCGCACGGATCTCGCCGAGACCATCCGGGAGAGTGGCCTCGAGAGCGTGCGCCGCGTCCGCGACATCGTGCGCGACGTGGTCTTCGAGCTCGCGGCCGACGGTGAACTGCCCGTCAAGATCACGAGCGAGCAGGTGCGTCCATGGCTCGAGCGCAACCTCGGCCAGACGGCCGCGCGGCGCACCCTGCACGAGGCTTCGCTCGTGGCGAGCCAGTTCGAGGCGCTCGCGCCGCCGTCCGAGCTGATCGTGCAGCTCGCCGCCCTGCACGGGGTGTCGGCCGAGGTGTTGCGCGATGAGGTTCGCGTGCTGTCGCGCGTGTTGGACGGCATTCATGACGTGCCCCGCAGCTACCGGAACATGCTCGGGAAGGCCGAGGACATCCAGCGCGCAGCGCTGTGGGTGCTGACGGGCGCCCAGTCGCAGGCGGACTTCCGGCGCTTCTTCGGGGAAGAGGGCTTCATGCGGCCAACGAAGAGCGTCGCGTGGGCCTTTTACAACCGGGTCTTCCTGCGGGACCCGTGATGGCGCCCGGGAAGCAGGCGGGAGGTCCGGTCGCGCGGGTGCGCGATGAGGTCGCCTGGGAGCTCGTCCGCGACGAGTGGGAGCTGCTCCTCGCGATCGGCTCCGGTCCCACGTCCATCGAGGCCGCCGCCGCGCGCGTGGGTCGTGCGCTCCGCGATGTCGCGGTCGCGGTGGCGCGCCTCGAGGCCCACGGGGTCGTGCGGGCCAGTGACGGTGGCTTCAGCCTTGTCCTGGCGTTCTACGAGCGCCAGGAGTGCATGGCGAGCTACCTGCGCGACGTGGTGCTCGGGCGGCTCGGGGCGGATGGCGTTGCGCCCGTGGCCGGGCTCGTGGGGGAGGGGTTCGGCGATGTGCGCGCCGTCGAGGCCTTCATCGCCGAGGCCGAGGCGACGCTGCTGCCCGAGGTCGTGACGCTCGCCTCTGCCCCGGAGAGCGCGGCGAGCGAGCGCTTCTCGCTGATATTCGCGGTGGCGGCGGGCGCCGGAGTCGTGCGCGCGCCGGACTTGCGCGGGCAGCTGCTCGACGTGCTGCGCGCGGCGGCTGCGGGCCGGAGCCTTGATCCGGACGGGAATTCGGCATATCTCTGGGTGGCTGAGATGCGCGCGGACCCCACCGTCGCGGTCGAAATCGGCGAGCGGATGCAGGCCTTCCTGGCGGGGCGCGTGGGTGCCACGGGGGCCCCTGGCGCGGCCGGGTTCGCTGTCCTCGCGGCGGCGCGACGCTGAGACGCACGGAGCTGACACGGTGAGACGCCTGCGCGACATCTTCGGGACCACGCTGTTCGCGGTCGTCTTGGCGTGTCTGGCGGTCCTGCCAGCGGGTCGGGCCTGGGCTGGCATC